>JBGGMQ010001099.1:0-12098 GCA_041287975.1 Verrucomicrobium sp.
ATTCTGCGCTCCCAGTGAAGTCGCTGCTGGCGATGAAGGGTGGGATTGGACGGTTGATGGTGGCCTGTGTAGCCGACGTCTGCATCTGCCTTTAAGCGCATCCTCTCTCCCAATTCACGCGACGGTGCGTCGCGCCAAAAGCACGCGCTCCCGCCCTACGCGGCCTTCGTAGCCGGTTGCTGGCACCCACGAGTCCACGATCTCAAAGCCTACGCCCTGCCACAGGGCCTCGAGTTCGGCAACCTCAATGCCAAACGGGGGGCCGGTCTCGCCGGGGTCCATTTCGGGATTGATGAAAAACACGCCTGCCACCAGACCGCCTGGCTTCACCGCCTGCTGAAGGCTTTGAGCATAGCTTTGCCGTAGGGAGGGATCAAGGGCGCACAGGCAGGTGTGCTCCCAGACCAGGTCGAAGGCGCTCTGGAAACTGCTGGGGAGATTGAAAAGATCTCCCAGCAGGTACTCCGCCGCAGGAGGGCTCTCGCTCGCTTGGGCCCGTTCGATGGCCAAAGGGGCAATATCGACCCCGGTGACCTTGAGCTCAGAGCCACGGCCATGCGTCGCGATCCACCGGACATCGTGTCCAGTGCCGCAGCCCGGCACGAGGATACGACCCTCAAAAAGGTCGGGCTGCCGGGCGAAGACCTCGGGGAGCACAGGTGTCGCGCGGCCTTTTTCCCATGGGGTTTCCTGGCGGGCATAGTTGTCGTTCCAGTCCATGGTCGAGGGTAGATTCAAATTGAGGTTGGAATTTAAGAAATCGTGAGCATTCTCCATTACGCAGGGGTCACGCGAAACGATGCGTGGCTCCAGGCTCCCCCCCCAACCCGCATTTCCGATTCATGCCTCCCCGCGCTGCCATCAGCAACTTCGCCATGACCATGGTGATTTTGTTCTTCATGCTCATGCTGGGCATGCTGCTGAAGGCCCGGTACCGGCTTCCCTCTGAGACGAAGGAGGGTGAGATGGACGTGGTGCCAAAGGCGATTCCCGTGGCCATCCCGGTCGAGGAAACGGTCTATGAGACCCGGGCCTACAAAGAAGGAGACTGGTGGGTGCTGCCTCATCCGCAGATCGTCGTGAGCCGTGCCAGTGAACCGGATACGCTGCGCATTCGCAGTGGGCCGAAGGAAGACGTCTTCTCGCTCTACTTTATCGATGCCGCCGAGGCGACCTGGACCCGTCCACGTCGCTTGCGGGAGCAGGCAGAGTTTTTTCACAAGGTGTCCGATGACAAAGTGGTGGAGGCCGGTGGGAAGGCTCTGAACTGGGTGACAGACCTCCTCTCCAAACATCCCTTCACCGTCTACACCAAATGGGGCCGGGTTCCGGAGACAGAGCGATACTATGCTTTTGTCAAAGTGGAACTCGAACCGGGGAAGCCAGAGGATCTGGGCCAACTCCTGGTGCGCCACGGCTATGCCTCCCCCGCTGGCCAGCAGACCCGACCCATGCCGGAAAGCATGCCCCCGGTGGAGAGGTACATCGCCACTCTCGGCAAGGCGATGGCCCTGGCCAAAGTGGACAAGTCCGGGCTCTGGAAATACACGCCTTGATTGATGGCGGCGAAGCAGGTCAAGTCAGGGGCTGACTGGAGTCGCAGTGAGGCGGTGTCGCGTCGACTCGCGGCCGGGCGCCTGAGCTTGGGACGAATTCCGGTGCTGCCTGAGACAGAATCAATGCTGCGGTGGTCCGGTCCTCCGCACCGATGTGATTGAAGATGCTGCGCAGGTGAAACTTCACCCCCGCCTGGCTGACGTTTAGGAGCTGGGCAATGACAGGATTGGATTTGCCCATGGCAAGCCATACCGCCACGTCCAACTGGCGTTGCGTCAGCTCGGGGTACACCAGCTCAAGCCTTTCCCTTAGCCCCATGTTGCGCGCTGCTCTTTGGGCGGCTTTGACATAGAGCGTCTCGAAGTGCTCCCGAAGCAGGGTCGCGGCTTCGCGGTCCGCCTCAGTGTAGGCCGCCTCTGAACGGCGCATGGCTCCAAAGACGATCACTTTGCTACCATAAGGGAAGTTGAAGGCGAGGATCTGCTGTATGCCAAGGGGCGCATACACCGTCTGGAAGATGGCGTTGTCGGCGAGCTCCTCTGCGGTAAGGCAGTCTGCAGCAAACAGGACCTTGCCAGCATAGTAGTCGGGATGCGCCTCAAAGAAGGCATGACCCCGCGGCGTGCTGGCATAGCGCTTCAAGCGCGACAACACTTCGGGGGATTGATCCGTGCACAACCCGCGATTTTGCCATGTCGCATGATCCACCTCACCGTAAACAGCCAGATCGGAGAGGGTTAGTTCCTTGAGAAGATCGAGTGTGACCCCAGGATAGCGGTTCAGTTCAGGCTCAGATTTGTAAAGGTCAACAAGGCGGGCGTTGAGCAGGGCGGGTCGAGGGTCGGGAGTGTCAGAAGGTGGGGGATGCGGTCTATCAGGAAAGGTCATCGCGCTTGGGGTCCGGGGTGACAAGATTCCCTGTAGTCAAGATTGGAGTCTAATTGCAACAAGTTCTCCAAATACTATCCGATGGGTTAGTTGTGAGGAGTGATCTCTGGAGGCATGGTGAAACTGTCATCAAAGGAGCATCGGCTGCACTTGATGACGGACTCTGGTCTTTTTGTTAATCGATACAACAGCTACGTTCCTCAGGGTGAGCAGCGTGCATAAAAAATTTCTTGATGGCGGCCTGATCGCATTGCTTGCGAATGCGCTGCAAATCAGGCGCCTGAATCAAGACCCCACAATGAGCCCTGCTGGTGACCCTGGCAGGGCTCATTCGTCGGGTTGGGTTCAAGTGCGGTAGTGCTAGTTTCCTAGTTCCGTTGAAAGGTGTTTAATTGCGGTGGGCAAATAATGACGGCTGAGCCTGCTGATGCAAAAAAACTGGGAAACGACCGTTTTTTCTGACTGTGTAGAGAAAGCGCAAAACGTTTGTCCAGATGGATACAATTTATTGGAACCGTCTGGCACACCTGTGGCGTGCACTATTCGGCGCAAAAATGCATCAGCAGAGGTAATGCAACCCCTCGACCCATCCTATGAAGACTCCCACCTCGAGATTCTACCGATCGATTCTAAACCTGTTTACGGCCTGTCTGACGACAGCTCTGGTACACGGCGGACCGGTGGACAAGAACCCGGATCCCAAGAACCCCGTCGTGATTCCTGAACCGCATCCCATGTATCTGGGGAGCGTGAATTCCGGAATCAAGGGCAATGACTCCTACATTGACGGCAATTTCAGCATTGTGGCTCCCGTGTGGAGTTCACTGGGCGCTGACGCCACCCTGAGTGGGGGACTGCTCTTTCTGGAGCCGTATGTCTCCTATGGGGAAGGCGGGGAAATCGCCGCCTCTTTGGGCCTGGGCTACCGCCATCTCTTCGGCTCCCAGCCTGTCTCAGCCATCACCAACCACGATGGGCATCAGGCCGGATTCATGGAAGAGGGCGTCTTCATCGGCGGCAGTGTCTTCGTGGACATGCTCGACACCGAAGCCGACAACCAGTTCTGGCAGTTGGGCGTCGGATTGGAGGCTGGGACCCGCTACGTGGAAGTGCGGGGGAACTACTACATTCCGCTTTCAGACAGGCAGCTGGCGGAGGAGTTTCGCACCCGGGAGCAGCGGCAGAGCTCCAGTACCGCCACTTCCAACAGCGTCACGCCGCTGTCTGACCCTTATGCGACGGGCAACACCATTGCCCAGGACGCATTGTTCACCTCACGGGCCACGACGACCACTCGGACCACGACGATCGAGCGTTTGTTCCGTCGCTATGAGGAAGGGATGGAGGGATGGGACGCCGAGGTGTCGATCCTGCTGCCCTGGGTGGACAAGTTCATGGATGTCCGCGTCATCGGCGGCTACTACAGTTTCGACAATCAGCCCTTTGGTCCCCAGGAAGGCGGCACAGGGAATGTGGAAGGGTGGAAGGCCGGTCTGGAAATCCGACCGGTGCCAGCAGTGGTGCTCACGGGTACGTGGTATGAAGATGACCGCCTGACGGGTGGCGACTGGACGGCAGGTGTGCAGTTGCAGATTCCCTTTGAGGCGGGTGACCTTGGGGACGGCAAAGGCTTCTGGGGCCGTATCGGTGATTCCTTCAAGCCCAGAAGACGCCACCTGGCAGAACGCCTGGCTCAGCCCGTGTACCGCCAGAATGCTGCGGTCAAGATTGCCAGCTCAGTGGAGCAGGAAAAAGTGACGACCTCCACCAAGGTGCAGCGGGTGACTCGTGTGGTCTCCCAGCGTGAAGGCCAGATCGTGTTGAAGGATGACATCATCTTCGTCAACAACGACGGCCCAGTGGGGAACGGCATTCAAGCAGGGGCCGCCCAGGCAGCGGGAGCCGACGGTACTGCGGAGAGGCCCTTCGACACTCTCACGGAAGGGTCCTTCGCGGCGGGTACCAACAGCAACGTCACCAGCAGAATCTGGAATGTGTACACGCAGGGGGGCACCGGAACGCCCTATGTGGACGACGTGGATCTCACCGGCAGCACCAACTACATCAGTTCCTTCACACCCATCCACGGCCTGGCGGGCACCACCTTCGGTGGGGATACTGCGCGACCCGTGTGGCGGGGGGGAGTGTACGGGAGTGGCCAGGGATTCCTGGGCGTCACGGGCTACAGCATCCGGCAAGGGTATGTTGAAGACATCGGCATTTTTGCAGAAAATGTCGGCAGTGTGGTTGTCCTGGACAACATCTTCCGGAACACGGCCGGTGGAGTGTTTGTTGAAACCTATGAAGCGGGTGGCGACTTTAATGCCGTCATCGCAGGCAACCGCTTTGAAGATGCCGAAGTGGGGCTGGAAATTCATGCCCACAATGGCGCGAAGATGACGGCACTGGCGGCGGACAACCGCTTCGAGGGAGTCTTCAATGAGGGGCTCTACGCTGAGACGTCAGAAAACAGCCGGATGAATCTTGCGATCCTCGGAAACCGCTTCGACGGTCTCTTCTTTGACGACGGCATCGGCATCGAAACTCACAACCGTTCCCGGATGGATTTGGTGATTGATTCGAACACCCTGGTCGGAGCCTACGAAGACGGTATCAATCTGGAAAAATACAACCGCTCCATCTTGATTGCGGACATCACCAACAACAAGATTGGCAACGGGTCCAGTTACTTTGACGAGTCGGGTATCGAACTCACCAGCAACGACTCGAGTGACAACAACTCGCGGCTCGTGGCGCTGGTGTCTGAAAATACGCTCAATGGAACATTTAACGACTTCGGCATCCTTGCGTCGAGCTATGGCCAGTCAACTCTTCGTGCGAACATCAGAGACAACGTGCTTCGCGGCTACTATGACGATGGGGGCATCACTGCCAACCGTCATACTGGCTCGTATCTCCGCGCCAACATTGTGGACAACCGCCTCGCAGGTGAATTCGACGGTCACGGTATTGGGCTCACCAGCCATGGCAATCGCAACGGCCTGCTTGATGCCACCATTCGTCGGAACGTCCTGGTCGGAGAGTTTACGGATGGCATTGGTGTCGACAGCTACGGGCGTTCTGTCATCTCCGCGGAAATTGCCGGCAACGTCCTACGTGGCACTTTCACCGAGGTAGGGATAGATATCGACAAGCACGAGCAGTCCATCATCCAGGCATTCATCTTCGAAAACCGCCTGATCGCCGATGAAGACCCGGGTTCGGACAACTTTGGCGTGGGCATTCGCCTTTCCAGCAGAGACGACAGCACGGCTTCGAGCCAGTTGCTGGCACTCGTCGGCTTCAACGAACTCAGCGGTGACTTCACCAAAGGGATTGAGATGAACAGCTACGACAACGCCCGGCTGGGGGGGCTGCTGGCCTTCAACCTCCTCTCAGGCACCTTCGATGCCGGCATCGATCTCGACAAGGCGGACGCCTCGCGCATGGCCGCCATCATCCAGGAGAATGAACTTAGCGGCACGTTCGACCGCTACGGCATGCGCATCGTGAGTTCGGATGCACCCACCACGCTCCGTGCCAGAGTGCTGGGCAACGTGCTCTCCGGCACATTCACTGACAAAGGCATCGCCGTGCGGTCTGAGGGTGGATCACTGGCCAATGTTCGCATTCGCCAGAATGATCTGCAGGGCACCTTTGGTGGCGTTGGCATTGAGCTGATCAGCACAGATCTGGCGAGCATCACGGGTCGGGTGGGAGGCAATCAACTGTCGGGCACCTTTGCCAATGGCATTGTGATTGACGCCCGCGACAACGGAGACGCTGGCGATGCATTGGGCTCGTCCATTTCCGTCGAGGTGGAGAACAACAATCTTGCCGGCACCTTCAGCGGGTTTGGCATTCATGCTCGCAGCCGGAATGACGCCAGCCTCACGGTGAGCGAGTTCAACAACAACAGGGTAACGGGTACTGTGCCGACAGCGATCCGCATCCAGAATGGCGGCACGCTGGAGATCACCGGCTTCGGGTTCACCAACACGGTGACGAATGCATCCTTGTTTGAAGTGGACTTCAGTGGCGCGCCCACAGTGGACATCTTCCTGGACGGCGCCCAAATCACGACGCCCACGGATATCCTTCCGCCTCCTTGATCTGAGCCAGATCAAGAGAGCCCGGGGATAATTTTCCCTTGCAGGATGGAGGCATGGCCGGATCAGGTAAGACTGATCCGGCCATGCCATTTTTTTGCTTGTCTCCTCAAACCCGTCCCTGCCTGAAGGCGTTAGTTTTCTTCCTGGCCTCTTCCCTGGCCGTTTGTTTTCCGCTGGCGTTGGGAAAGGTGCTGTGGCCGCAAGGATTGAGCGCTGGTGCAGAGTACATCTTCTGGCTCGCCTCAGGAGTGAACTTGGGGGCGGTGCTGCTGCTGGGCTGGCGCTATGCCTTCGTCATTTTGCTGGATGCTCTTCCTGCTGTTTTCATCCTGGGGGAGCCGTGGGATCGCAGTGTCAGCGGAGCTTTGGGAAACTGTGTCGAGGCTCTGCTGGCATGGTGGATGATCATGAAGCTGGGGAAGTTCCTGGGCACCTTGGCCCGGCTGAGGCCAGTGCTGGTGCTCGTGGCGGCAGCCTTTTTCGCGCCCTTGGCTGGCTCGCTGCTCGTGCCTGCGGTGCTGGTCTCCAGCGGTCGGTTTGCTCCTGGCGAGTTTTGGATGGCGGTGGGCAACTGGAACCTGGCGAATGGTGCCGCCATGCTTGTGCTGGCACCATTAATCGTCACGATCTTTCGCGGAGGATGGTCTGTGAGTCTGCGACGGTGGAGCACTTTGCTTTGGATCTTCGCGGGATTGGGGTGTGGCTGGCTCGCCTTTGACGCCGTCTTTGAATTTCGGGCCGTTAACTTTGCCTTCCTCATTTTCCCATTTGTGATTCTGGTGGCGGTCCGCTATGGGCCGGCAGAGACGTCTGCAAGTCTGCTGCTGGCCATGGCGTGCATTTACCTCTCCATGGCGACCCACGCCTCCGGACTGATCCCGACGCAGGCTCCTGCATTGATCTGGTTTCTTCAAGCCTGCCTCTGGGTGCTGGCTGCAACAGGGTATGTGGTGGCGGCCGTGGTGGAGGAAAGACGTGATGCGGAAGGGCGTATGCAACGGGAGCGGAACAGGGTGCTGGAAGCCTCCCTGAGGGAGGAACGGGCGCGGTTGGAAGCCCTTCGCTACCAGATACACCCTCACTTCCTGTTTAATTCCTTGAACTCCGTGCGTGCCACCCTGCCGGAGGATGCTGTGACCTCCCGGGAGATGGTGTCGGCTCTGGCGGACTTCCTGCGCACCTCTCTGGAGGGGACGGAGGGGGAAACGATCAGGCTTGCGGAGGAGATGGGCTCGGTGTCACGATACTTGAGCATTGAGCAGATTCGTTTCGGGGACCGGCTGCAATATGCTGTCAGGCCCGAACCCGGTCTTGAGGGCTTCCAAGTGCCGCCCTTCATTTTGCAGCCTCTGGTGGAAAATGCTCTCAAACACGGGTCCAGTCAGCGGCCAGAGCTGCTGGTGATCAATCTGGAGGCTGCTCGGGTAGGGGAGGCCGTGCGACTCTCCGTCAGCAACAATGGCCAGTGGAAAGAGCCAGGCGTTGGCATGGGAGGGCTGGGGCTCAGCAACGTCCGCCGTCGTCTGGAGATCTTGTATGGAGGGCACGCTGCCGTGGAGGCGGAGGAGACATCCGGCAACGTGAGTGTGATCTTGCGGTTCCCGCCCGGAACGTCGCCTGATTCTCAGGGAAGCGATTGACCCGCAGCGCAGGATATGGCACCACGCTACCATGAGGTGTCTGATTGTTGATGATGAAGAGCTGGCGCGGCAGGAGTTGCGCCTTTTGCTCGATCATCAACAGGAGGTGGAAGTTGTAGGTGAGGCCCGCGGGGTGGCAGACGCTTTGGCCCTTACCGCCCGTCACCAGCCGGATGTCGTCTTTCTGGACGTGCAGCTCTGGGGAGAGTCGGGGTTTGACTATCTGGATCAGCTGGAGCAGAACGCCCCGCAGGTAATTTTCGTCACCGCTTATGACCAGTATGCCGTGCAGGGCTTCGAGCGGAATGCCGTGGACTATCTCCTGAAACCCCTGCATGAGGGGCGGCTTGCGGAGGCACTGGATCGCGCGAGAATACGCCAGCGGATGAGCGCGATCCTTGCGCAGCAAGGCGGGCTCACGGAGTCCGTGCTGATCCGCGTCGGCTCCGCCACGCATCGTGTTCCCTGGCGGGAGATTCAAGCGGTGTTGTCGGAAGGAAACTACTCCCGTGTCTGCCTCAAGGACGGCGCTGAGTCCTGGGTGCTGAAGACCCTGAAGGAATGGCTGGCGCTCTCTCCTGACGGGGAGCTGCTGCAAGTGCATCGCACAGCCTTGGTGCGCCCTTCCTACATTCGCAGCATCTCGACCACTGAGGGCGGGCTACGTCAGGTCGTTCTGGAGAGTGGCCGCGTCGTGCCGGTGGGCCGGGCCTACTGGCCACAAGTGAAATCCCTCTTCCGCACTGGCGGGGAAGAAGAGGGGTGAGGAACGCGGCCGCTCTGATGCATCCCACCAATTCCAACCTCGAATGGCGCGCCAGGAAGACGGAACTCTTCTTTGGCGGTCTTATCCTGTTTGGCATCGCGATGGTCGGCAGTTCCTGGTGGTATGGCAGCCGCACCGCGCCCAAAGTGGATGCCGCGCGCGTCATCGCCCTCGACAAGGGGAGGGAGTTTCTGAAGACTCTCCCGCTCCCCACGGGCAGCACGGTCTTCAGCCCTCTGGAGGAAAGGTTGTCCACCTACAGTCGGGGTCCGCTGCGTGGTACGAAGTCGCACGTGACCTGGTATGTGGAGTATGATGCGCCGGGGACGTTTGAAGAAGGGCTGCGGCACTTTGAGGCAACGCTTCTCCACCAGGGGTGGCAGAGGAGAGCGGTGCGTGTGCCTTCCGTCCTCCAGCAGGAGTGGGAACGTCCCCCCTTCATTCTCTCAATAGGGGACCGCGGATTTTGGCAGCACCCTGTCTCCCACCGCTTTTCTCTGATGCTCCAGTGGGACTGGAACTTTGAATAAAAAGGGTGTGAGGGAGCGGAGTTCCCCACCGTTTTGTCCGGTCAATTGAGCTTGCCAGATGTTCTGGAGGCCTACACACTCGCCGCCCATGTCACAGACTGTCACCCGCCTACGCGACCTCACCAAGCAGCAGAAACGCTCCGGCCTCGCCGCGTGGCTGGGTTGGTTGTTCGATGGTCTGGACATGCACCTGTACACACTGGTGGCCACGCCCTTCGTCGCAGCCCTCTTGCTGACGGACACGGGCGATCCTCAGGTGAAGGTGAAGTCTTCCATCATTCAGGGACTGTTCCTGGTGGGCTGGGCACTGGGTGGCGCGTTCTTCGGCAGGGTGGGGGATCTTCTGGGTCGGCGCAAGGCGCTGGTGCTCACCATCCTCACTTACGCCTGTTTCACTGGTCTTTCCTCCATCGCTCAGAACTGGTGGCAACTGGGGATTTTCCGCTTTTTGGCGGCCCTCGGTATCGGGGGTGAGTGGGCAGTGGGCGCTTCGCTGCTCGTCGAGACCTGGCCGAAGAACTGGCGCCCCTGGATCGCAGCGGTGCTCCAGAGCGCCGTGAATTGCGGCATCATGCTGGCCTGCCTGGCAGGCTTTATCCTCAAGGAGGACGAGAGCAATCGTCTCATCTTCCTCGTCGGCATCCTGCCGGCGCTCATCACTCTTTGGATCCGCAAGGCTGTGCCTGAGACGGAAGAGTGGGAGGCGGCGCAGCATGGGCGCAAGCCACCCGGTGTCATGGAGCTCTTCAGCCCGGCAGTGCGAGGAGTCACCTGGCGCGTCCTCTTGATTTGTGCCGTGTCTCTCACAGCGCACTGGGCCTTCATGTTCTGGCAGCAGGCTCACGTGCGCGCTTTGCCCGAGTTTGCCAACGCCACCAACGGTGAGAAAAACAGCGTCGCCGTGGTGTCTCTGTTCTGGGTGATGGTGGGCTCGGTGATCGGAAACTTTGTCGCGGGTGGCTTGGCGAAGCTTATGGGCTACCGCAAAGCCATCGTCCTCATGCTGGCGGGATACGCGGGAGCGATGTGGCTGTGCTTTCACCAGCAATGGAGCTATGACACGACGCTCTGGCTGTTTGCTCTCATCGGTCTCTTTCAGGGGGTGTTTGGGCTCTTCACCATGTGCCTGCCGCCACTGTTCCCCACACTGTTGCGCACCACGGGCGCAGGTTTTTGCTACAATTTCGGACGCATCGTGGCTGCGGGTGGCACGGTTTACTTTGGTCTCGCTGCGGCGGGCAAGGTGGACGACTACCGCCTCGCGTTGCTGAATGCGGGCTATCTTTTCATTCCGGCAGCGATCATCGCCATGCTCCTGCCCTTGGAAAAGGAGACGGATGACCAGGTAAATATGCCGGCGGATTGAGGGGTGGGGAAGCACGAAAGTCCATCCCAGTGATGGAATGGGGGCGCGGGGTGCGTTGAAATGGGAATCCTGCTTCCCTTCCTTATGACCCCTCCGAACTCACCGCTAGCTACCAACCGGCGCGACTTCCTGCTGACCACTACCAAGGCCACCGCCGGTCTTTCCGTCCTCTCAGGCATCACCATCCCGTATGTCCATGCGCAGGGTGATGACACTGTCCGCGCTGCTCTCATCGGCTGCGGCGGGCGTGGAGCCGGTGCCGCCAGCAATGCACTCTCTGTGGGCAACGCGCCCACGCGGCTCGTCGCCATGGCGGACGTGCAGCCGGACCGGCTCAATGCCGCCCACGATGCTCTCTCCCAAAAGCACCCCGACAAGATGTCCGTGTCGGAAGATGCCAAGTTCATCGGTTTTGATGGCTACAAGAATGCCGTGGACATGCTGAAGCCCGGTGATGTGGCCATCTTTGCCACGCCGCCAGCTTTCCGCTGGGTGCACTTCAAATACGCCATCGAGAAGGGCGTGAACATTTTCATGGAGAAGCCGCTCGCGGTCGATGGCCCGACGGCGAAGCGGATGCTGGAGCTAAATGAAGAGGCAAAGAAGAAAGGGCTGAAAGTGGCCGTCGGCTTGATGTGCCGCCACTGCTTGGTGCGCAAGGAGCTGTATCATCGCGTGCAGGACGGTGAAATCGGTGAACTGATGCTGGCCCGTGCTTATCGCATGCAGGCTCCCGTGGCGTCCTGTTTCTCCACCCGCCGTCCGGCAGAAACTCCGGAACTCATGTGGCAGATCCAGCGCTTCCATTCGTTCCTCTGGGCGAGCGGTGGCTCCTACAGTGACTTTTTCATCCACAACATTGATGAAGCCTGCTGGATGAAAAATGACTGGCCCGTGGAGGCGCAAGCCAGTGGTGGTCGCACGGACCGTGGGGACTTTGTGGACCAGAACTTTGATCACTACTCCGTGGAGTATACCTGGAAGGACGGCTCCAAGTTTTTCTTTGAAGGCCGCAACATCACGGGTTGCCGCAATGAGTTCTCGACCATCATTCATGGCACGAAGGGCAGCGCGATCGTCTCCCAGGCGGGACACACACCGGCACGCAGTGCCATCTTCAAAGGGCAGCGCCGCAGTGCGGAAGACACCGTGTGGAAGGAGCCTGCGCAGGAATTGAATCCCTACCAGCTGGAGTGGAATGACTTCCTCGAAGCCATTCGAAACAACAATCCCTACAAT
>JBGGMQ010001100.1:0-7846 GCA_041287975.1 Verrucomicrobium sp.
GTTGTGCTGCGGGCAATGGCAATTTCCTCGTCCCGCGAAGGGTAGTCCACGCCGATCATGAACATGAACCGGTCCAGCTGCGCCTCGGGCAGCGGGTAAGTGCCTTCCTGCTCAATCGGGTTCTGCGTGGCCAGCACAAAGAAGGGCGAGTCCAACGTGTACGTGCGGCCCGCCACCGTCACCCGGTGCTCCTGCATGGCCTCCAGCATGGCGGCCTGCGTCTTGGAAGGTGCGCGGTTGATCTCGTCCGCCAGCACGATGTTCGCAAACACCGGACCCTTCGCGAACTCGAAGCTGCGCTTCCCACCCGGCAGCTCCTGCAGGATGTCCGTCCCCGTGATGTCCATCGGCATCAGATCCGGGGTAAACTGGATGCGGCTAAAACTCAACGAAAGCGTCTCCGCCAGCCGGCTGATCAAAAGTGTCTTCGCAAGCCCCGGCACCCCCATGAGCAGCGCGTGACCTCGGGCAAACAGGCAGATCGCGAGCTGCTCCACCACCTTCTGCTGGCCCACGATGATCTTCTTCAGTTCGTTGCAGAGCTTCAGATACACCTCCCGCAATTCATCAATGGCAGCGACATCATCCTTGGGCAGCAGAGAAGAGGGATCTGACATAAGTGGGAACAAAGGTGAAAAACATTAACACCTGAACACCCCGCGAAAGGCAACGCCAATCACCTCGCGCGGGCAAAATTTGACCAGAAGGTGTACAACTCCTTCTGGCTTAGGACGGGAATTGACCTGCTTTTATTGGGAGCGTTCGACGAATTTTAGAAAAATTTTGTCAACCCGTGCTGGAATCGTCAATTCAAACGATCGTTTGAATAGGTCCCATTAGAGGGCCCGCCCCGGCGCTTTACGGAATCCAAGTTCCCTGGCTATCGGGTTTTGGGTGTGGCACCGCCGCAGAAGCCTGGCTGGAGCGTCCTCACTTCGGCGGCTACAATCCGGGAGCGGAGAGGCTCAGTAGAAGGCACAAGCGCAGACCTGGAGACGTAGAAATTGCCTGACTGCTGCCGCCACAGGCGAAGCCTCCAGGCCGGCTAAGGCATCAACATCTCAAATGAAGTCCCGAGTCCGGAGCAGGCTCAACAGTAATTGTAGGAGCCGACGTGAGGAGGCTCTAGCTGAGGGTCTGCAGTGCTTGTTTCTTCTACAACAACCTGAGTTGATGAAACAACGAGGCTTCCAGGCATCGCTACGCGAAAATCTCCTTCACCACGTGACCAAACACATCCGTCAGACGGAAGTCGCGACCGGCATACTTGTAAGTCAGCTTCTAGTGATCCATGCCCAGCAGGGCCAGGATGGTGGCGTGCAGATCATGGATGTGCACCTTGTTCTCCTGGGCGAAGTAGCCGTAGTCATCGGTGGCTCCATAGGCGGTGCCGGCTTTTACACCCGCTCCGGCGAGCCACATGGTGAAGCCTTCAGGATTGTGGTCTCGACCATCGCTGCCCTGGGCAGTGGGGGTGCGGCCGAACTCTCCACCCCAGACCACCAGGGTGTCCTGGAGCAGACCACGGGAGCGCAGGTCTTTGAGCAGGCCTGCGATGGGCTTGTCCACCTCGGCGGCGTTTTTGCTGTGGCCTTTGTAGAGGTTGCCATGCTGGTCCCACTGCACCTCGCTGTCGCTGTGCGTGACCTGGACGAAGCGGACGCCGCGTTCGATGAAACGACGCGCCATGAGGCACTGGCGGCCGAAGTTGGACGTGACGGGGTTGTCCATGCCGTACATCTTGCGGGTGACTTCTGTTTCACTGTCCACATCCTGAGCATCAGGCATGGCCATCTGCATGCGAAACGCGAGCTCAAAGGAATTGATGCGGCCTTCCAGGGCCTGATTGGGCCCCGTGACATCCAGGTGCTCGTGATTCATCTGGGCCAGCAGGTCGAGCTGCTGACGCTGCAGCTGCGGGCTCAGATGAGTGTTGCGGATGTGCTTCACCATGGCCTGATCCGAAGGCACTGCCGCATTGCCAATGGGCGTACCCTGACAGTAAGCAGGAAGAAAGGCCGCCCCCCAATTGTTCACGCCCCCATGAGCGAGCGTGGGGCAGATGGTAATGAAGGCAGGCAGGTTTTCATTCTCCGTGCCCAGACCATAGGTGACCCATGAACCCAGACTCGGCCGCACCTGGGTGTCGCTCCCGGTATGCAGCTTTAACAATGCGCCGCCATGCGCAGGGTTGGTCCCGTGCAGGGATCGAACCACACACAGCTCATCCGCACACTGGGCCACATGGGGGAAGAGATCACTCACGGGAAGCCCGCTCTGCCCGTACTGGCGGAACTTCCAGGGTGACTTCAGGAGCTTGCCAGTTTCCGCGAACTTGATGCGAGGCTGGGCAAACGGAAAAGCCTTGCCGTGGTCGCGATCCAGCAACGGCTTGGGGTCAAAGGTGTCCACCGCAGAGGGCCCTCCCTTCATGAAGAGGAAGATGACGCGCTTGGCCCGGGCAGGGAAGTGGGGATTCCTCGCGGCAAGGGGACTGCCGCTACCGCTGCTGGATGCCGCAGAAGCAGTCTGCTGCCCAAGCATCGCTGCAAGCGCGAGATGGCCGAAACCCGCTGCGCTGCGTTGCAGCATGGACCGACGACTGAGCTGGAAGGGAGGGAGGGAGTTCATCGCAGGTACATGAATTCGTTGGTGGCCAGCAAGGTGTGGCAGAGGAGCGTCCAGGCCTCGGGCGTGTCCCCTTGCTGGCGGACAAACGTCACCGCACGGGTCACTTCTGACGGTGATGCGGATCGACCATAGAGGGAGAGGTAGACACTCCTGACGCGGTCCTCACCAGCCGGTGTCTCCGCCGCCAGTTTGCCCGCCAGGTTCTCCGCCGCTTGGGCGGCGAAGGGCGAGTTCATCATGATCAAGGCCTGAGGAGCTACGACCGTGGCATTGCGGCTGCCGGTCGGCATTGTGGGATCGGGATAGTCAAATTGCTCCAGCAGGTCGAAGAGATGATTCCGAATGATGGGCGTGTAGAGCGCGCGACGTGGGGAGCGGTACTGGGTGGCGTCTTTGGAAGTGTGGTTGAAGACGAACTCCCGGTTCCGCAGCGGGATGGTCTTGCCCCCGAGTTCCAGGCTGAGGGAGCCACTGGCAGCCAGCATGGCATCGTGAATCTCCTCGGCCTCCAACCGCTGAATGTTGGCGCGCCAGAGCAGCTTGTTTTCCGGGTCCACCATGGCGGGGTCTGGGCCGGAGGACGGCTGGCCCGCGGACGGATGCGTCGATGCCATCTGGTAGGCGCTGGATTTCATGATGAGACGGTGCATGTCCTTCACGCTCCAGCCGCTTTCGATGAAACAACGCGCCAGCCAGTCCAGCAGCGCAGGGTGGGAGGGCTTGTCACCCAGGATGCCGAAGTTGTCGGTGGAGCCCACCAGTCCGCGCCCGAAGTGCCAGCGCCACAGGCGGTTCACCATCACACGGGCCGTCAGGGGATGCTCACTGCTGGCCATCCAGCGGGCCAGCTCCAGGCGGCCGCTCTGCTTGGTGGGGAGAATGGGCTTGGTGAACGAGGTGCGCATCACTTCCGGGAACCCCCGCTCAACCTCTGCGCCAAGCGTCAAATAACTGCCACGGATGTGGATGGGCAGCGTCTTGGTGATGGCGCCGTCCCGCACGCCCATCAGCGAAGGGGGATCAGGAGTCTTGTCCTCCAGCGCCATGAGATCGGCCTGCATCGTCTGAGCCGTGGTCAGCATCATGCCGTCAAAGGCATCCGCATCCTTGTCTGGAATGGCCAGGATCCCTGCGACATCGTTAAGCGCATCATGAGCCTCTCCCAACTCGGGCTCCGCGGGACGAGTAGCCTTGGGATCTTTCACCTTGGCTGCCGCCAGGGCTGTGAGACTCTCGTCAAAGAGAGGCCGGTAATGCTCACGAATGGCGGCGACTTGACCTGCAGCGGCCAGTTCGCGCCATTTGGCATAGAAGGGAGCCTCGTGATTGCGGTCCAGATACTGCCGTGTTGTCAGCAGGTAGCGGGGGCGAAGCTGCCGCTCGTCTGCCAGCTTCTGCACAGCCGGGTAGGAGGGTTCCTCCGGCAATTCTGCCGCGGCCGCCAGGTAGTTCGCGGCGTTGGATTGAAGCTCGGCCTTGAGCTTGGCACGGGTTTCTGCGGAGAACTTGGTCACCTTGGATCGCTGGGCTGCCACTTCGGCCTCGAACTTCTTCTTCTCTGCCAGCTGCTCCGGTGTGGCCAGAGAGTGCTCGTACCAGTACTTGATGGCTCCCATCTTCTCATCCGCCAGGCTCTTCGTGCTGCGGAAGATCGCCGCCATCGCGTAGTAGTCCTTGTTGGTAATGGGATCGAACTTGTGGTCGTGGCAGCGGGCGCAGCCGAAGGTCATGCCCAGGAAAGCCTTGCCCATCGTGTCGAGCTGCTCATCGATGATGTCCATCTCCATCTTCCGCACATCAGGTTCGGCAAGAACTCGCGCGCCGAGCGCAAGGAAGCCGGTGGCGGTGAGCGCCTCCTCACGGGTGGCCTGGTCCCGTGCCGGAATCAGGTCGCCCGCGATCTGCTCCACGAGGAACTGGTCATAGGGTTTGTCATCGTTGAAGGCTCGAACCACGTAGTCGCGGTACCGCCAGGCATGGCCGTAGGCGATGTTTTCATCCATGCCATTCGAATCTGCATAGCGGGCCACATCCAGCCAGTGGCGGGCCCAGCGTTCGCCGTATTGAGGGGAGGCGAGCAGGCGCTCCACCACCTTGCTGAAGGCATCCGCGGAAGTGTCCGCCAGAAAGGCGTCGATCTCAGCAGACGTGGGGGGCAGACCTGTCATGTCAAACGTGGCCCGCCGCAGCAGCGTGCGCTTGTCGGCTGGCGGGGCAGGCGAGAGCTCCTGCCTCTCCAGTTCTGCCAGGATAAAGGCATCAACGGGAGACTGCACCCAGGCACTGTTCTTGACCGCGGCAGTCGCGATCTCAGCCAGGGGTGTGAAAGACCAGAACTTGCGTCCTTCGGCAATGTCGATACCGCGATTGACACCGCCATGCGCCTTGGCCGCGGCTGACGGGGCACCTTCACGGGGATCAGGAGCCCCCATGGCCACCCATTGCTCCAGATCCCGAATCTGGGCTTCCGTGAGGGCATTCTTGGGCGGCATCTGGAGGTCACGGTTCTTGTATCGAACCGCCTCGATCAGTTTGCTTTTCTCCAGATTGCCCGGCACCACGGACGGGCCCGCATCCCCACCCAGAAGCAGGGCTTCACGTGTATCCACGGCGAGCCCGCCTTTGGCCTTCCCGGACTCCGCCGAGTGGCAGTCGTAGCAGGCGCTGATGAGCACCGGCCGGATCTTCTTCTCAAAGAACTCCACTCCCTCCGCCGTAGGGGCAGCCGGGGCAGCACCCGTCAGCACGATGACAAGGCTGGCAGGGAGGGATCGAGAAAGGAACCTGAACATCATGCAAAGCGGGAGTTGGGAGGTGCTGTGAGGAGGTTGAGGAAACTTTACTCAGCCAGGTTGCGAATTTCACCGGGGGAAAGGGCGGCGTTGTAGAGACTGAATTCATCCATGCAACCGGCGAAATTGCGCACGGGCTGCTGCCGCTTGTCGGAGGAAGGGGTCCAGTTGCCCAACTCCACAAGGTCCGGAGTCAGCACGGTGGGGCGTTTCACGGGATGCTGGGAAAGCCGCTCGCCGTCCACATAGAAAGTGACGGTGGACGACGGAACATCATAGACCACCGCGAGATGCACCCACTGGCCGAAGCGCTCCGGTGTGAAGACCACGGGGCTGATGTAGTCATCCCACAAGATCACCGGCTTCGTGCCCGCGCCCACGCCGAGGCAGAGTGCCCCATCATGCAGGATCTGCCAGTGCAGGTAGCCCGCCTCAATGCCCTGGCTCATGCAAATCGAGCTTTGGCGGACATTCAACCCATGCAGCTGCACCCAGGTGGCGAGCGTGATCTGACGGAACTCTCCGGGAACACTGAGCCGCACCCGATCGCTGAGGCTGCGGAACTGCAGCGCCCGTTTCTCCGGCCACCGGCCTTGATTCCAGACGCATCCCACGATGCTGCCGGCACCAATGTCCTGACCCTGTGTGGCCACATTGCGCAAGGACCGGGAGCTGCCCTCATCCTGAAAATCGAGCCGCGCCTTGAGTCGGGGATCCGCATTCCACTCCTGGCTCCGCTGCTGCCAGCTTTCGAAGGCCTCCTTCTGCGAGGCGTTGATCCTCGAATCCAGGTCCCGGCTGAAGGCAAAGGCGGCATCACTGGCCACGAGGGCGCGGGCTGGCGTGCTTTTCTCGAACCCTGCGGCCTCCCCTTGAGTGAGCATGCGGACCGCAGTCTCCGGCTGGTGAAGCTCCACCTCACCTTTGAAGACATGCACCTCTGGTGTGTCTGAGTTGAGGTCGAGGCCGAAGTCGGTGCCGAGATCCACCACGTCGCCATTGGGCGTGCCGAGACGGAAACCTTTGGCCTGCGGAGGGACATGGGCGCTGAAACGACCTCGCGTGCAAAACGCCTCACTGGTGGACACCAGCTTGATCTCTGCTGGGCCTTCCACACAGAGCCGCGCCCCTTGGAAGAACTCGATCTCCGCCACCCCGCGCTTCAATTTTAGAGTGCCCGGTGCGAGAGGCGCATTCAGGGCCGGCCGGACTCCATCGGACTCCCACTCCAGGTTCACACCCCGGGTCAGCACCGCCACCGTCGTCGTGGTCGCTTCTTCTGCCTCTACCACTCCTCCGGGGGCCACCACCGCAGGGGGATTGAGCCAGCGGCTGATCAGCGTCAGGGCGGTGAAAACACAGGTGAACAAGACTGAGGCAGCTAGCAAAGTACGAAGGGGGCGGGGCCGCCGGGCCGCCGCCATAGCAGGTCCTGGTTGATGCATGCCCGTCACAGGACTCTCGCCCTGTTGTTCCCTTTGGGACCAGCTGAAGAGTGCGGACTCCACATCTTGGAAGGCATACCACTGGCGCCGGGTCTCAGCAGATTCACGCAGCAGGGCATTGAGCCTTTCGTGGTCAGCCGCGCTGATCTCACCATCGGCTTTCGCCATGAAGAGGCGGTGCAGTTCGTTCGGGTCGGAAGCAGGATTCATGGTAGGCAAAGGGCTGGGCTGTTACGCCTCCCTCGTGGTCCTCCGGGTGACACAGTCCGCCAGCAGACGGCGGAGGGTGTTGAGTTTGTTGTAAAGGGTTTGCGGGGCACGGCCCAGGCGCTCGGCCAGCACGGCCAGGTCCACATTTCGCAGGTAGAATTCCCGCACGAGTTCGCGACCGGAAGGCTCGACCTCCGCGATGCACTGCTCCAGGGCGGCGAGCCGCTGCTCGCGATGGTGCAGGTCGAGCGGTCGTTCTTCCGCGAACCTCTGCATCAGCTCATCATCAAAGTGGAGCGGCGAGCGGATCGCCATGCGTTGGAAGTTCTTGGCCTCGTAGAAGGCGAAGCTGCTGGCCCAGGCGAAGAAATCCGTGCCAGTAGCGAAGTCCTCAAACTTCCTCCACATGGTGAGGCTGGCCTTTTGCAGCACATCTTCCGCGTCCGCCCGGTTGCCCAGCATCACGAGGAGAAAGCCGAGCAGACGCCCATGAGTCCCGTTGAGCAGTGTGATGAACTGCTCACTGAGCTCAGAGGTGGGCGCGGGTCCGGAGGCGTCACTCATTCTGTCTGGTAATGTCCCAGTGAATCACTTTTACCGAAGATTGATGAAAAAATGATTCTTCGCCGGGTTGTTGGAAGTTGGTGCGCAGCGGCGTCGTAACCTCGACTCTCCGCAATCTCATGAGCGAATCGCCTCTGCTTTCCACCCTCGCCGATCTGGTGGCGATCAACAGTGTGAATCCCGCCTACGACGGCGGCCCCGGCG
>JBGGMQ010001101.1:0-3411 GCA_041287975.1 Verrucomicrobium sp.
TTTTGGATGCCCGGCATATACATGCCCGGCGAAGTGACACCTCGAACTCCCACCTCAGCCCCCACGCGCAGCGCCAGCACGTTTGAGCCGCGAAAAAACGTTCCCGCAGTCTTGTCCTGGATGAGCACCGATCCCCGCGGATCCACAAAGATCACCGTCCCCTGCAGGGCAACGGGCAGCTCTTTTTCCGCTTCTTCCGGCGGCAGCGACCGCACCTCCAGGGCGGTTCTCAAGGGCGTCTCCACGCCGAACGCCATCGCACAAACCAGACTGCTTCCCAGCAAGGCAAGCCAGCTCAAGGCAGGCGGGCGGTTTGCGATCATGCAGGGGCGCGGAGGCATTCGTACACTCTACACATCAACCGAACAGCGAGGCAATAGGTTTGCCTTCATCCGTGATGGGGATGGGGCGCGAACCGTCCATCAGCGCACGATGGGGATTGATACCCATTGCCGCGTGAATCGTCGCATGAAAATCCGGGATCGACACCGGATTCTCCGCGACATTTTTCGAAAGATCATCCGTCACACCATAGGCGCCGCAGTGTTTCAATCCGCCCCCAGCCAGCACCATGCTGAAGGTGGTGCCCTGATGTCCACGCCCACCGCGTCCGTCGAACTCTGGGGGGCGGCCAAACTCTGTAGCCACCACAACCAGTGTCTTGTCGAGCAGCTTCTTCTCCTCCAGATCGAGGAGCAAGGCAGAGACGGCAGTGTCCAGATCACGGATGAGCGTGTGCTGATTGATCTGGCCTTCGTTGTGTGTGTCCCAGCCGGTGCCGTTGATGAAGTTCAGATTTTGCGACACCTCGATGAAGCGCACCCCAGCCTGCACCAGCCGCCGCGCCAGCAGGCAGCGCTGGCCGAACTCGCCGCCGTACTGCTGTCGCAGGGTATCGGGCTCTTCATCAAGCTTGAAGTGCCGCATGAAGCCCGGCCCCGCCAGCCGCAACGCTTCACGTTGCGCCTCTTCGTATTCCCCGGCCATGGTGCCCTCCGGGGCTTTTTCGAGCAACGGTTTCAGCAAGGCCTGCCGCCGCGCTGTGCGATCCATGTTCACCCATTCAGGACGCGTGAATCCCGCCGGTCCAGAGTTCGTATCCGTGAGATAGACATAGCCATGGCGGGCACCGAGAAATCCCGGACCTCGGCTCACACTGGGAAATCCCATGAGCATGTAGGCGGGCACCTCCGGGTCAGCTGCGCCACGTTGCTGGGCCACGATGGAGCCGATGGAAGGATAAATCACGGTGCCGCTGATCATCCGGCCTGTATGAACAAGGTTGGTGGCGAAGGCGTGTTCATCCACGACATGATGATTGACCGTACGCACCACCGTCATCCGCTCCGCCATACGCGCGAGCTTTGGGAGGTGCTCGGTGAACTGCACGCCAGGCACGGAGGTGTCGATGGCTGCATAGTCCGAGCCCGCTACTTTTGGCGACGCCTTGGGGTTGCCACGACGTTTGGGATCGAAGGTGTCAATCTGTGACATCCCGCCGCCCAGCCAGATAAAGATGCAGTGTTCAGCTTTGCCCACGGGCATCGGCGCTGCCGCCTTCATCAGGCCCGGCAGCAATGGTGTGGCCATGAACGCGGCGCTTCGCTGCAGAAAACAGCGACGGCTGACCTGGCGGGGTGGGGTGGTATTCATCATCGAGGGGGGAGTACAAGAGAAAGTTTCTGCATCAAGGGGCGGTGATCCAGTCCGGCGCATTGATCAATGCCCACACCACATCTTCCAGGCGGCCACGCCAGTCAGCTTCCAGGCGTGAGGTAGGCGCGTCGCCACGGCGGGCCTGCTCGGCGTGCTTTTCTCGCAGCACATTCGCGGCTGCATCCACATGGTTCGACCAACTAACATATTTCTCACGCACGCGAGGTGGCGGGACTGAGCTGGGAAGTTTTTCCACGGGAACAACGCGTTCTGCATAGCCCGCAGTGAGCAGAGAGATATAGAGTGTGCGCTCTTCCGCCGAAGGCTTGCGGGTGAGCAATCGCAGAAAAAGCCGCTCCACCAACGCATCCACTTGTTGCTCTTCCATCGCCAGTTGCGTGAGCGCATGATCATCGCTTAGCCGCGTCAGCCAGCCACCCACGGTGCCGTTCGAGATGATCGCGGGTTGCAACACATTGGGCGCCGTCTCCCGCTTGCTGACCGGGTCCACGCGAGCCCCACGCCAGCCAAAGATCTCCAAGACATCCGCCACCGCCTGAATACGCGGCAGCATGAGGCTTGGGCGGTCACGCTCATTCGAAGTGGAGGCCAGCATCCAGGCGCGGCGCGGCTTGCCCAGCGCTAGCGCGAGATCAGCTCTACGGTCGCCATCAACGTCCAGGCTCATCTCCTCAAGCGCGAAGGGCTTGCCTGTGGCGGTGAACAGGGAATCAACAATCTGCTCTGCCGCCAGCCGGCGCGGCGCGGGCGAGACAAAGAGGGGCTCCTGTGCGGCCAGCATGGGATCCACCTGCCGCTGATAGGCATGCGAGTTCAGGATGAGACGCTGGATCGCCTTCGCGCTATAGCCAGAGCGAACAAACTCACGCGACAACCACTCCAGCAGCTCTGGATGCGAAGGCCGCCCCTTCTCCCAGTCCTCGACCGGTTCCACGATACCGCGCCCCATGAGCTGCTGCCAGAAGCGGTTCACCACCACTTGGGCAAAACGGGTGTTCTGCGGTGCGGTGAGCAGTGCCGCAAGCCGGTCGCGCGAATCATCCGGCTTCATCGCCAAAGAGGCCGCCGCGCTCTCGGAACTCATCTGGCCAAGCGGCCACTTGGGCTCCACGGTGCTGCCCGGCTTGAGCGTGACTTTGATGAGCGGTTCACGCCCACTCTGGTGAATCCTGTCCAGCGGCACACTGCTCGTCTCTGGCAGTTTGATCGGCTTTCTCCCCATCATCGCCGCCAGCTCGAAAAGATCCTGCTGTTTGGTCAGGTTGGCCGGGGAATCGTGGCACCGGGCGCACTTCATCTCCACCCCCAGAAAGGCGCTGCTTACAATCATGGCCTTCTGCGCCATCGGTACGTCATTTTGCGAAGCCATGCCGAACCCCGCGGGTCCGCCAAAAAGTCTGCTGCCTTCCATGCGGATCAATTCCGTCACGAACAGATCCATCGGCTTGTCATCCAGCAGCGCCTCGTAGATCCACCAGCGAAACGGCCCCGTATTGTTCAGCGTGGGGTTCAGGAGATTAGGATTCTCCGCCAGCACATCCTGCCAGTAGCCCATCCAGTGATCCGCCCGGCGGGGATCGGCGAGCAGGCGGTCGATCACCTTCGCGCGCCGGTCAGGCGAAGCGTCCGAGAGAAAGGCGCGGATCTCGTCCTCGCTCGGCACCACGCCCACGGTATCCAGCGTGACGCGCCGCAGAAACGTATGGTCATCAGTTAGCGGAGTCAGCCGCAGTG
>JBGGMQ010001102.1:0-10035 GCA_041287975.1 Verrucomicrobium sp.
CAGCGCTCTTTGGTCTGGCCCTGTCCTACCTGCTGGTGTTCGTCCTGGACCGGTTTCTGGAGACACCTGCATAGCTGCGACTGACGCTGATGCTGGGCGGAGCAGCCACCTTGGGTATAGGGTTGCCGTGGAAATGGCACCAGTGGGTGTGGCGGCAACGGCGGCTGGAAGATGCGGCGCGACTGCTGCGGCGCACTTTCCCGCGCCTGGGCGACCAACTGCTGGGGATCGTACAACTGGCCCGACTGGATGAAGGGGAGGCAGGACGAAGCGTACGACTGGCGCAAGCCGCGATGGCGCAGGCGGCTGAGGCGGTGAAAGATCGCGACTTTACCCACGCCGTGCCGGATGCGCGGCACCGCCAGTGGGGCTATGCGGCGGTGGCAGGTGTGGCCCTGACGGTGCTGGCCTTTGCGACAGTGAGTGACGCGGCCCGCAATGCTTTCGCGCGGTGGTTGACGCCCTGGAAGAATGTGGAGCGCTACACCTTTGCCCGCATCAACAGCCTGCCCGACCGCCTGGTGGTACCGGTGGCGGAACCTTTCCAACTGCCAGTGAAACTGGCGGAGAACACGCGCTGGACACCGCAGGATGCCGCGGCCCGCATTGGCTCCCAACCGTGGGTGGAGAGCGGGGTCAAAGACGGGACCTACCCCCTGGCCTTCCCGCCGCAGAAATCCGACGCTTCATTGAAGCTGACGCTCGGAGACATTCGCAAGACCATCCAACTGCAGCCGCGGCCAAGGCCCGAGTTGGAGGACATCGCGGTGCGGCTGAAGCTGCCCGCCTATCTGGGCTACAAATCGGAACAGGGGCAGGCGGTTCGAGGAGGTACGGTGAGCATCGTCAAAGGAGCGGAGGCTGCTTTTGAAGCACGCTCCAGCCGGGACCTGGCAGAAGCAGAGCTCGATGGCCAGGCCCAGACGGTGAAGGGCCCGGTGATTCAGACGGTGTATGCCCCCGTGAAGGAAAACGTGGAGCGCAAGATCATGTGGCGGGATGTGGACGGGCTGACGCCGCGGGAGCCGCTGGTGCTCAAGGTGCAGGCAGTGGATGATGAATCGCCCAAGATCATGGCACGGCGGGAAACGATGGAGCAGGTGGTGCTGGACTCTGAAGTGGTGAGTTTTGACATCAATGTGAGCGACGACTTTGGCGTGCAACGGATCGGCCTGGAATGGCTGGGAGCCCCTGCCGAGGACGGCAAGGCCGACAGCCCCCGACTCCAGGGGGAAAAGATTGCGGCCGCGGGTGCTCATGAGAAGCGGGAGCTGGCAGCGCGGGCGACCTTCTGCGCGACACGCGATGGCGTGCCTCCACAAACCGTGGAGGTGCGGGCCTGGACGGATGACTATCTGCCAGGACGGAAGCGGGCGAAGTCTGCCGCCTTCACCCTGCATGTGCTGAACAAAACGGATCATGCCCTGTGGCTGACGGAGCAGTTCGGCAAGTGGATCGAAGCGGCCCGGGAGAGCTATGAAGTGGAGCAGCAGCTGCACCAGACCAACAAAGAGCTGCGCGAGCTGACGGCGGCAGAACTGGACCGGCCAGAGAACCGCCGCCGGGTCTCGCAGCAGGCCGCAGCGGAGAACGCCAACGCCAACCGGCTGGACAGCCTGACCCAGGCGGGACGCAGCCTCGTGGACCAGGCGACGAAGAATGACGAGTTTGATGCAGCAAGGCTGGAATCCTGGGCGACCCTGTTGAAGTCGCTCAAGGACATTGCCGCCAACCGCATGCCTGGAGTTTCCGACCTGCTGAAGCAGACCGCGAGTGCGAGCGGGAAACCTTCAGGAAACAACTCCAGCACGCAAAACAAGGCGAACGCCAGCCCCCAGCCTCCCAAGGAAGGGGGCGAGAGCAAATCGGCCCCGAATGTGAGCCACGGGGAAAATCCTCCCAGCACCCCACAACAGGGGGCTCCCATCGCAGCGGGTCCGGCCAAGCCCAAAGCTCCGGGCATCTCAGACAAGGAAGGCGGATTCGGGAAAGCACCAGAGCCCAAGCCGGCGGATCCCAATGCCGCGCCCAAGCCGCCCGGCAGTGGCAAGCTGGGTCTGCCCAGCACCACGCTGGCAGCAGCTCCGAATGCCAAGAAGGATGATGAAGCCCCCAAGCCAGCAGAAACACCTGCGCAGCAAAAGATGGATCAGGCCATCAGCGAACAGAAGGATCTGTTGAAGGAGTTTGCCAAGGTGTCCGATGAGTTGAGCCAGATCCTGGCGAGCCTGGAGTCCAGCACCTTTGTGAAACGCTTCAAGGCGGCCTCCCGCCAGCAGATGGTGATTGCCTCCGACATCAACCAGAAGACGCTGGACGCGTTCGGCATTGAGAAGGAGACGGTTAAGGCGGCGGAGCCCATTGCCCAGAATGCCAGGACCCAAAGCGAGATCGTGCACACGATCCAGTCCGACCTGGAAGCCTACTTCCAGCGCAAACAGGACAGCCGCTTCAAGAACATCCTGGACGAGATGAAGAAGTCTGAAGTGGTGCGGGCCCTGGCACGGGGTGGCGAGAAAGTTTCCATGAACCTCACAGGTCAGTCCATGAGCGGCTCCGAATTCTGGGCTGACACCCTGGACCGCTGGGCGGAGGAGCTGGTGGCGGCAAGCAACTGCAAGTCCTGCTCCAGCTGCAGCGGCGACAGCCTGCCCCCGGAGATCGTGCTGAAGGTGATGCAGGCGCTGCGGGATGAAATGAAGCTGCGCGACGAAACGCGCGAGCTGGACAACTCCCGGGCGGCCCTGGAAGAAATGAAGTATGTGAAAGCCGCGCAGGTGCTGGGCAAGAAGCAGGGCGACATCGGCAACCACACCCAGAGTGCGGTGAGCGACATCCGGGCACTGCCGGAAGGTGAGGCAAAATTTGCCAAGGAACTTCAGCTGCTCGCCGCAGTGGTGAACATCATGGATGAGGCGCAAGGACTGCTGGGTGGAGGCAACACAGGACCAGACGCCATTGCGGCAGAGACAGAAGCGATTGAGCTGCTGCTCCAGACCAAGCGCATGAAACCCAATGGCGGCGGTGGTGGGGGCTCGAACCCTGGCGGTGGCGGCACTGCCGCAGTGGCGTCTTCAGCAGCGCTCGCGGATATCGGCGAGGGTGCAGATGTGAATGCCGCGGTGGATGCGCGGCCAGTAGGTCAAGCGACGGGACGGGCAGGCAAAGAATTCCCCGAGGAGTTCAAGGCCGGTCTGGATGCCTATTTCAACCTTCTTGAAGGCCAGCAGGAAAACAACAAATGAAGCCGCGGACCTGGACACTACTTCCTTTGAAGCGACGGCTGGCACCGGTGCTTGCGGTGGCCATGATGATCGCGTTGGCGGGCCCCATGGCGGCCCAGCAACCGACGGATGAGGCGCTGGCCCAACCGTGGTGGGAGCGTGCCACGAAGCCGCTGACGCCTGAGATTGAAAAGGCTCTGGCCGAGGTGGCAGAGAAGATCACTCCAGGTCGTAAGAAGGATCTGACAGACTACATGCAGGGGGAGGTGGAAGCGGTCGCCAAGCTTTTGGGCCAGATGGATGAGGCGAAAAAGAAGACCCTGACAGATGCGGCGGAGAAAGCCGTGGCGGAGTCGATCAAGCCGTTCCCGCAACGGGTTACCGAGATCAACCGGATCCGCCTGACCGCCGCGGAGTCGTCCACCCCGCTGGACCTGATTGCCAAGTGGGACCTGGAGGCGATTTCCACGAACCGCCTGGTGCTGGGCTGCACGAGTCCGGATGAGCAACCTGTGTGGAAAGATGCCGTGAAGGCGGTGCTGAGCGCTGAGGAACTGGCGATCTGGTCGAAGCAGGTGGCAGCTGCCAAGCAGGAGGAGGACAAGGTCATCCAGGAATCCCTGGCTGGCTGGGTGAAGACCGCAAAGCTGAAGGCCAAGGCCTCCATGGATGCCCGCATCACGGGCATGGCCCCGGTGATGCAGTTGAGCGAGGAGAAGAAAACGAAGCTCAAGGCGGTGGCGGAGGAACTGATCGACAAGCGGTGTGCGGAGGAGGAGAAGCGGGCGATGGAATCTTTCCATTTCATGGTGCCGGCACGGCGCAAAACCTTTCTGCAGAGCAATCCGATGTTCCGCTCCTACACGCTGGAAGCGGATCCTGAGCCACAGGAGGCCTGGAAGAAAGCACTGGCGGAGGTCACTGCGCCCGAGGAGCGGGAACGGTGGGACAAGCATCTGGCGGACCGCAAGGCGAAAGTGGAAAAGGACATCCCTATCCTGCTGAAGCAGTCACTGGACCGCATGCGCACCACGTGGGACACAGCGCTGGAACGTGACCTAGCGGCACTGCTGGCGAATCTCAACGTCCCGGCAGAGCGTACCAAAAATCTGGCGCCGGTGAAGAAAGCCGTGCTGGAACGGGCGGAGAAGGCGTGGACGAAGCTGGCCACGCAACGGTTCACGGAACTCACGCCGGAATCGCGAGAGGGCATCATCAAGAACGGCCGGGGTTATTATGTGAACCTGCCAACGCAGGATGCGCCGCAGAGTGATCCGGAATGGAAGAAGGCTCTGGAAGGACTGGTCACACCTGAAGAAAAGAAGCAGGTAGAGCTGACCAAGGCGCAGCGCCGGACGCGGCGCGAGGGCCAGGTGGCACAACTGGCGGTGGCTGTGCTGGACCGGAAAATCTACTTCAGCGAGGCACAGCGGCAGGCGCTGCTGCCCATCCTGGCCAAACTGGCAACGCAGAACAGCCAGCTCTTTCCCACGGAGCCCGCCGAGTCCGGAACTTCCTTCAGCTCGGAGATGATTGTCAACCTCGCAGGCAAGGTGAAGGAGGAAGAGCTGAAGGGCATTCTGGACGGGCTGCAGCTGGCAGCCTGGAAGAAGTTGAATGCTGAGTCTGGCCGTACCTACAACCGGACTGGGAAAGCCGCGGACCCCATCCCCGGAAGAAGGCCGGAAACGGAGGACGTGGAAGGGCTGATCGCGACGTTTTTGTACGAGAAAAGCCGCTGGCGGCACGCCAACTTGCTGAGCATGATGGTAGGTGCGGCTGAAGATGCAGCGCGCATTGCCAAGCTGGAACCCGAAAAGGCAACACGCCTGAAAACGGCGGCCCGGGGTGCAACCGAAAAGATCATGCTGGACTGGCGGAGACGGTCGGAAGATGCAGTGCGATCCCAGATCCAGGGCGCAGTTTACCAGGATGTGAACCAGCGCATGGTGGCCGTCGATGACTACTACTTCAACATGTACCAGAGCCAGAAGCCGGAGGAACAGGATGTCTGGAAGCAGGCGCTGAAGTCAGAGATGAACGAGGAGCAGTACAAGAAGTGGCAGGATGAGCAGAAGGCCCGCAGTGACGCTCATGACAAGGGGGTGGCGGCATTTGTGATGGCTGAATTCGACCGGAAAGTGCTGCTGACTCCTGAGCAGAGCGAGATCCTGGCCCCGAAGATCCAGGCGGTGGTGAAGGACTACTCCTATGACCTGCAGAACTACTTCTCCAGCTCGGACGGGGAACCCTGGTACATGCAGTACTACAGCCTGATGGTGCCGATGGCGGGAGTGCCGGAGAAGGAGATGAAGACGATCATCCTGCCGCCGCAGTGGGACCGCTGGACGAAGACCAACGAGTACGGGAACTGCATGACCTACTGGACGAACCTGAACCAGATGCACGAGCAGCGGGTGAAGGCGCAGAAAAAATAGACGAAACCGGGCTGCCCCCCGTGGGACGGAATGACACTGGATCGGACCTATGAAATCACTTTTTCACACTTTGCTGCTCGGTGCCTCCCTGCTGGGAGCCAGCACCCTCCGCGCCCAGGACCCGAGTCTGCGATTCGGCGGACAGATCCCGCCGGAGGTGGTGACGGTGTACGAGCGCGGTCTGGCGTGGCTCACCGCGGCACAATCCCCGGAAGGAAGCTGGAAGGGCGGCAACGAAGGCTGTGGCGTGGACGGCATCTGCCTGATGGCCTTTCTGGCGAGCGGGGAGGATCCCAACTACGGGGTGCATGCCCCGGTGATCCGTCGGGCCATCCGGTCCATCATCCAGCGGCAGGATGAAAAGACCGGCTACATGCCCAACAGCATGTACCACCACGGCTTTGCCATGCTGGCTCTGGCGGAGGCTTACGGGACGGTGGATGAAAACCTGCTGTGGGAAGGGGCCAAGCCGGTGCGCAGTCTGGCCCAGACCCTGGACCTGGCGATCCGCTGCTCGGCCACCTCTCAAGGAAACAACCGCTGGGGCGGCTGGCGCTACTCGCCGGACGCCACGGATGCCGACACCTCCGTGACGGGAGCGATGCTGATGGGCCTCTTTGCCTGCCGCAACGCGGGACTGGAGGTTGCGGACACGGTGATCGACAGTGCGATGGACTACATGCGCCGCAGCACGGGCAAGGACGGCTCCGTGGCCTACTCCGGCGGCTTCGGCGGCATGGGCGGATCGATGAACCTCACGGCCATCGCCACGCTGGTGGGGGCCATCTCCCGGACGAAAGACACGGAACAGTACCAGGCGAGCTTGAAACGGCTGAAGGAGAACCTGGAGCACCGGGAGACGAGCTATGCCGAGTACTTCCGCTACTACATGGCGCAGGCCCTGTTCCAGGCCGACTATGATTCCTGGCAAAAGTGGAACGCGGCCAAGGTGCGGGAGCTGCACGGGCTGCAACGGGATGACGGGGCCATCGGCTCCAGCGCCTACAGCACGGGCATGTCCCTGCTGGGGCTGGCGCTCAACTTCCGCTTCCTGCCCATTTACGAACGATGAAGCCGACCATGAAACGCGCTGCCATCCCCTTTCTGTGCCTGCTGGGCCCCGCGCTGGGAGCGCTGGCCGAGGAGATGGGCCCCCCTGCCCCGCCGCCCCCGCCTGCGCGAGTGCGATGGAACAACACGGAGTCGATCCCGGGGGACATTGTGGGAGGCACGGCGGACCGGCTGCTCTGGAAGAGTCCTTTTTTCCTTGAACCGGTGTCGCTGACCTGGCACTCGCTGCGACGGATTGACCGGAATCTGACGCCCATCGCCGTGGCAGAGAACTTCAAGGTGTCCTTCCGGGACGGAAGTCATCTGCTGGGCGATGTAACGGCCATCACAGCAGACAGTGTGCATTTGCGCTCCGTGCGCCATGAGGACGTGGAGGTGAAGCGCAGTGAGGTCCTGAGTTTCCGAAGGCTGAGGGGCAACCGCCTGGTTTGGGCGGGCCCGGTGGGCGATGTGGGATGGAAAATTGCTGATGCGGATACCACGCGCAATCTCGGCACCAAGCCGCCAGGTGGCGTGATGCAGATGGTGACGGCGGCCGGAGGCGCGCTGGAGATGCCCTACTGGAACCGGGCGGTGAGCCTGTATCAAACCGTGCCAGAGAAAGTGGAGCTGGCATTTCAGGTGCGGTCCAGCAAGCGGCCGGAATTCAAGCTTTCGCTCGGCAACGGCCTGCGTCTGGAGACCTGGGACAATGAAATCGTGGCAACGCTGGGAGGCGAGTACAAGTCGATCAGGCTGCTGGACGATGGTGACCGCAGCGTGGCGCTCAAGATCTGCTGGGACCGCAAAAGCAGCAAAGGCGTGGCGACCACTCCTGGAGGTGAGCCCGTGGCGGAGTGGCAGTTCAAGGTGGAAAGCCCCGAAGTGGCCGCTGACCGCGTGGTGCTGCACAACAAGGGTCGGGATCTGACGCTCGACATCTTCCAGATGCGACGCTGGGAGGACCAGCCCGCAGCCAAGTTCGATGAAAAACTGCCGCAGGTGGAACTGGCCGGAGGAACAGTGAGGAGCGAGAAGGTGCTTTCCCTGGCGGATGGGATGCTGACCCTGGAAGCGGCGGCGACGGCAACGGACGCGGCGGAGAGCCTGCCTGTGACGATGCCGCTGGCCGAGGTGGATGCCATCACGTTCTCCAGCGACGCGCCCAAGCCCCAGGAGACGCCTGCGTTGTTCACCTATGCCGACGGCACGATGATTCATGGCTCGGTGGAGGGCATCGCCGATGGCAAAGCGAGGCTGCGCACCAGCTTTACGAATGAACCTTTGTCGAGCAGCATCGAAGCCCTGCGCCAGGTGCTGCTGAAGGTGCGACGCCCGGAGGGTGAACCGGAAGAGACCCCCTTCCCCGCTCTGGACAAGATGGTGCTGTCGGGGTCCAGTTTGCACGGCAAGCTGGTGCCCAGTGGCAATGCCCAGCCACGCTGGCTGCTGCCAGGGGCCCTGGAACCCGTGACCCCGACACCGGGCCAGACTACGGAGATCACGCAGACGCAGACTCCCCCTGCAACGACCCTGGCGTCTGGAACGGCGAAGGAAGGTCCCGCTGTCGCCCCCACGATAAACAATGATGCGCCGGCACTGTTTTACACTGTCTCTGGCGATGTGATGCCGGGACGGCTGATTGGCATTGATAAGCATGTGGTGGAGTTTGAATCGCCACTGACAGGTACCACCCGGCTGCCCGTGGAAAGCCTGGACGCGGTGCAGTTCAATGTAAACCAGCAGGCTGACATCAAGGGATTCCTTGATCCCGGCTGGCAGGTGATCCGGGGTGACAAGGCGTCTGTAAAACGGGAGGGTGAGAAACTGACGCTGGCGGTGGGAACCTCGATTGCGCACTACGGAGCGATGCAAAGCACGGAGATGAGTTTCAAGATCCAGCCGAGCAACTATGCCACGTTCAGGATGAAGCTCTTCAGCACGGGGTCGGACGAAAAGCCCGGCTCCGGCCTGGTCATCGCGCACTTTGGCAGCCAGATTTACACGGGCCTGGAGGCGGCGGAGGGGCAGTTGAACGACCGCAACCAGTACCAGGCACCCAGTGGCAAAGCGGTGACGGTGAAGCTGGTGGTGCAGGACAAGTTCGTGGATCTGTATCTGGACGGGATGAAGCAGCAACGACTGTTGCTGGACTACCGGAAGCGGCCGGGGATGGGGTTGGTCATCGAACCGTGCAGCGTGTGGGAGAACGCGATTCAGCCGGTCTCGCTGAGCGACTTCACGACGAAATCCGCGCCGGGAATGGCCGTTATCCCGCACATCGCTGCCGAGGCGCGCGCCCAGACGCTCCTGGTGCCCCGCTTCCGCAAGGAAGATCCGCCGCGGCATGCGCTGATCGCGGCGAATGGTGATGTGCTGCGAGGCGAGATCGAAGCGGTGACGTCCACGCACTTCGGATTCCGGTCGGGGCTCGAAAACCTGAAGGTGCCGCGCAACCGTGTGAAGGCGGTGATCTGGCTGAAGAAACCGCTGGCGGACGGGGATGCCAAGACTGCGGAGAGCACGGCCCTGGCGGACCTGCCGCAACTGGACCGGATGACCTCGCGCAGGATCACGTACTCCCGTGCGCAGTTGTCCGCGTTGATTGACGCGCTGAAGCCGGATGCGGGAGACATCAAGTTTCAACTGCCCGAGAAGCAGGACACGCGGACGTTCCGGTACCAGTTTGGCGTGCAAACAGTACGAGATGCGCTGGATGGCATCTGCAATCTGTTTGGCCTGCGCTACCGGATTGTGGGAAAGAACACGATCGTGATCGAGCCCCCACCGGCGATGACGCCAGGCCTGCTGTACCACGCGTACTGGCTGAAGCCGGATGCACTGGAGGGGACTGTGCATGGAAAGGTGAAGGAGCCAGCGCCGGGGGCGGAGGCGGCTCCAGTATCCTTATCCATTCAGAAGAAGCTGGAAGACTTAGGCATGACTTTTCCGGCGGGGACGTCCGTTTCCTGGAATCCTGGGGCGGGGCTGCTGGCGCTGAATCACACCGCGGCGGCGCATGAAAAGCTCAAGGAGCTGGCGCAAGCGCAGTGGGGCGGCGTGCTGGGTTCACCCACGCACTGGCTGCAACTGGGCAACGGGGGCCGGTTGGGGCTGGCGGTGGAGCGGTTCGATGCCGATGTGATCGCGGGCAAGCACCCCGTTTATGGTGAGTGCAAGGTGCCGAGGACACAGGTCTTCATGCTGGCCAGTATGCCGCCCGAAGCGAGCTTTTCCATGAAGTCCCTGGCAGGCTGGCAACTGGTCAATGCGCCGGATCCGGAGATTCCCGATCCCAGTGGTACGAGCTCACCCCTGGTGGG
>JBGGMQ010001103.1:0-5524 GCA_041287975.1 Verrucomicrobium sp.
ATGACCGCATAGTCCTCCGGGTAGTTCTGGTAGCCGCCACCGGCATCGATGATGCTGGTCAGCCCCAGGCGGTTGAGCTCCCGCATGAAGTGGCGCGTGGAGTTGAGCTGGTGCTCAGGCGGCAGCTTGGGGCCTTTTGCCAGGGTGGCGTAGAGGATGGTGGCATTGGGCCGTGCAATGAGCACGCCCGTGGGATTGCCGACGCTGTCCCGCTGGATTTCCCCACCAGGAGGGTTCGGTGAATCCTTCGTGTAGCCGCACGCGCGCAGGGCGGCCTTGTTCAACAGCGCATCGCAATACAGGTGCAGAATGAATACCGGCGTGTCCGGCGCTGCCGCATTGATCTCCTCCAGCGTCGGCATCCGTTTTTCCGCGAACTGAAACTCACTCCAGCCACCCACGATACGCACCCACTGCCCGGGCGGAGTCCGCGCGGCCTGGGCCTTGAGCATGCGCAGGCCATCCGCCAGGGAGGGCACCCCGTCCCAGCGCAGCTCCATGTTGTAGTTCAACCCACCGCGAATGACATGCAGGTGGGAGTCATTAAGACCGGGGATCACTCGCCGGCCTTGCAGGTCGATCACTTTCGTGTTCGGCCCGGCGGTGAAGTCGCGGGCATTGTCGAGACCAATGATACGACCGTCTTTGATCACGACCTCCTGTGCCTCAGGCTGCGAGGCTTCCAGGGTGGTGATGCGGCCGTTGGTGAGGATCAGATCAGGGACAGGGGAGGCACTCATGAGGGATGGAGGAAGGGATTGAGAGGGGTGAATCAGGACCGACTCGAAGGCGATGGTGGAGACGCTGCGGGATGCAGCCAACGGTGGGCGATCTTCACCAGGAGGGGCATGGCCACCCAGGCCAGCGTCGCGGTGATACCTGCCGCAATGACTCCCGACAGCAGCGGCTTGGGCAGCATGTGACCGATGAAGGGCACAACCAGCTTGGGAATCGTCATACTCACCGGCCAGACGGCCAGCCAGGTGAGCAGGGCCATTTTCCACTTCGGTGGGGGCGGACGACCTGAGGGATCCCAGAATAGGGCTTCCAGGCCATGAAGATCACGGTAGATGGCATCTCCTTCCACCAGCGGTCGCACGCTTTCCTGCCACTCCAGATAGAGCGGAGAAGTGTAGAATGCCTCACGTGCTGCACGGTCGGAGAACGTGCGCAAGATGCCGTACTCGAGCGGACCGGTGTCGGGACCCGGAGCCGGGTAGAGGAACTGGACCCCGCGCGTTCCTGGCGCATGGAGGGATTCACGGGCGAATTCCGTCAGCGCCTGTTCAAAGGCGCTGACGTTTTCCGGCCGGACCCGACGGGTGATGGCGACATGAACGGCCTCATCCATGGTGGGACGGGTTCGGGATTACAGTGAGTTGATGAGTTAGTGGCCGGCGCCGTGCGGCACGACCTGCGGGCTGATGGCCGACTGCGGCGCCTTGTGCACCATGGTGTAGGCATACTCCACACCCACGCCGTAGGCACCACCCTGCGCCTTGATGAGGCCCATGAGGTTGTTGTAGTGCTCACGCTTCGCCCAGTCGCGCTGCCATTCCAGCAGAGCGGGGATGGTTGTCACGCGCACCGCACCGGCCTGCACCATGCGGGAGAGTGCCGCCTCATGCGCTGCCGGGGAAGTCGCTCCGCAGCAGTCCTCCACCACGTAGATGTTATACCCTGCACCCAGCATCTCGATGGTGGGCCAGGTCACGCAGACCTCTGTCCAGAGGCCTGTCATGAGGATGTTTTTCTTTCCCGTCGCCTCAATGGCGGCCCGGAAGCCTGCGTCATCCCAGGAGTTCATGGAGGTCCGCTCCACGATGGGCTGGCCGGGGAACACGTCCAGTAGCTGTGGCCAGATGTAACCGCTGAAGGACTCCGTCTCCACGGCCGTGAGCACGGCGGGAACGTTGAACTCCTTGGCGACCTTGGCCAGCAGGGTCACATTGTTGATGAGGGTGGCACGGTCGATGTTGGCCACCCCGAAAGTCATCTGCGGCTGGTGGTCGATAAAGACGACGGCGCTGTCTTCCGGCGTGAACAGTTTGTGGTAGGGGCTCATGGCTGTGCTTCGTAGGGTAAGGGTCGGTCGTGTTTCCTTGCACCGTCATCGTCCCGCTTGCACGGGCATCGGTACATCACGATGCTCTCACGAATCCCCTACCCTGGCGACGTTGCTTGGGGATGATCTTTGGCCGCGACAGGGGGATGAGGCGGGACTCATCCAAAAGGAGGAGAAAGGCGGCGAAAGTGCCAAAATTCAAAAACGAAACTTCAAGGAAGGATCAAGGTTCACAATCCAAAAGCGCCCAGAGCATGGGCACAAACACCATTCGCCCAAGGTATTCGCTCGACTCCCACCTGGTCTCACCCTGAACCTTGGTGTTTGATATTTGCTATTTGATCATTGACCCACCGCCTCTGGCACCCTGGGTGCTGCCACCCGATCGCGGTCTCCTTCCACGGGCCCAGGCACATCATCGCCAAAGGCTTCCTTGAGCAGGCGTAGTGCGTTCGCCAGTTGCTGCCGCTCTCCCTCTCCCAGGTGGTCCACTTTGCCTGCGAGGAAGTCGCGCGCATTGCGCAGGATGGACTCGTGCTTCTGGCGACCCTTGGGGCTGAGATTGAGCTTGAGCTTTCGCCGATCCTGCCGGTCAGGGTTGCGCGCCACCATGCCCTCATCCACCAAGCCGTCCATCATCTTGGAGGCTGTAGGGAGCGTCAGCCCCAAATGAGCGGCGACATCCGTCAGCGGGCAGCCCTCATGCTGGGCCACGTAGGCCAAGGCCCGAAACTGAGGCATGGAGAGCTCCGGTGTCCGGTCCCGGCGGACTTCTGTCCGTACGGCACGCATCACCATCGGAACTACTTCGAGGAGTTCTGCTGCACAATCTTGAGGTGTCGGGGTCATAGCACGGGAGTTGGACGCTCCCCACCTTGATCGCTGCCCACGGGGTTGCTGGTTTTGCCGAATTTTCACCTATCCCGATCCCAATTGAGGAAGACTTGGCAAAGCGCGGGGGATTCCGCTAGCATTCCGGTCATGGCCACTTCCCCATTTTCCCGCCGCCGCTTCCTCGAAGCAGGGGCGTTCACTGCCGTCGCCACCTCCCTGCAGGCCCGTCTCACCGCCGCCGACAATGCCAGCGGGCTGAAAGGGCACATCAATCATTCCGCCTGCAAATGGTGCTACCCGAAGGTGCCGCTCGATGACCTCTGCCGTGCAGGCAAGGAGATGGGCCTGACCTCCATCGACCTCGTGGATCCGGCAGACTTCGACACACTGAAGAAGCACGGCCTCACGAGCGCCATGATCAGCTTCCCCTCCATCAAGGGGCCGAACGACGTCAAAGTGGGCAGCATTGAGCATGCCTTCAACAATCCCGAGTATCATGACCTGCTCGTGCAGATCTACGAGCCTCACATCAAAGCGAGCGCTGAGTTCGGGGCCAAGCACGTCATCTGCTTCTCCGGCAACCGCCGTGGCATGGACGAGGAAACAGGGTTGAAAAACTGCACCGAAGGTCTGAAGCGCCTGCTGCCCGTGGCGGAGAAGCACGGCATCACGCTCGTGATGGAGTTGCTCAACAGCAAAGTGAACCACAAGGACTACATGTGCGACAAGAGCGCCTGGGGCATCCAGCTCTGCAAGAGCCTGGGCTCAGAGAACTTCAAGCTGCTCTATGACATCTATCATATGCAGATCATGGAAGGCGACGTCATCGCCACTATCAAGCGTGACCACCAGTACTTCGCCCACTACCACACGGGCGGCGTTCCCGGTCGGCACGAGATCGACGACAGCCAGGAACTCTTCTACCCCGCCATCATGCGGGCAATTGTGGACACCGGCTACAAAGGCCACGTTGCCCAGGAGTTCATTCCCGCCAAGCCCGATGCCCTCGGCTCTTTGCGCCAGGCTGTCGGCATTTGTGATGTCTAGAGCAGGAGGGTATGAGGATTAACCACGGAGGAACGCAAACTTCAAAAAGGTTCAAGGCAATAAATCCCAATTTTGTGAATTCCGTTAATTCTGTCTAAAATCTTCTGCATCCCATCCTGTTAATCTTTTAGAAATCTTGCCAATCCTGACTAAAGCACGTCCACCACACTCGGCCCGTCCTGCCAGGTCCCGGAGATCAACACCTCCCGGATCTGCTGGGGCAGGCCACGTTCGTTGACCTGTAGCTTTTGCACCAGCAGGTCCACGGCGGCAGCACCCACGCGTTCCAGGTTGCCGTCGATCCCTGCCATCGTTTTGCGTTCCTGTTCGGTGCCGAACAAGGCGGCCACTCCCACATCTTGTGGGACGCGCAGGCGCAGCCGGTCCAGCAGCTCCACGACCGGCACCTTATAGGCGATGAGGGCATCCGGTTGATGGGTCTCGAACCACGTGCGGAAGGCGATCATGTTGACCTGAGGGCCCTCCACCATGAAGGGGGGGCAACGTTCATCCTCGGGTCGCTGCCATTGTTCATCCAGCGCCGCCGCGGTCCACTGGCCTCCCACGATCAGGTTGTTGGCCACCGGGACGATCAGTCCAGGTCGCCGGTACCCCTGGCTCCGCAGATGCCGGCACGCGAGCTTGATGTTGTAGAAGCCGTTCAAGTGCACCCGGTCCACGGGTAGGTCGCGGAAATAAGTGCTCAATCCCACCACGCAGAGCCCGCTCACGTCAAACACGACGGGCTGCTCCACATCCCGGGAGAATCCCAACAGGGCTGCCCGAATACTCCTGGCCTGCAGCACCTGGCCGAGCCGGTCGGGATCGTGATGCAGCGCCTCCAGGGAGAACACCTCCACCCCGTAGCCGAGCTGCTGCGCCCGCTCCTGGATGCCGCGATAGTACCAGCGGCAGACATCTTTCTGCGGCCACGCATCGTGGGGATAGTTCGTCACCAGGGCGATGGTCTCTCTGACCTGACTCTCCCGCCCCGTGCGGCGCTGGCTCATCAGGCTTTGCACCAGGGGGTTCGGCACATAGCCGAGCTCGATCGCGGCCGCCTTCACCCTGTCCCGGATGAGAGGTGTGATCCTGGTGTCATCCTTCAGAGCACGGGACACCGTGGCCACCGACACACCAGCAGCCCGGGCAACATCGTCCATGCGGACCCGTGATTCAAACATGGTTGGAAAAGCGTGCCCTGAACGCGGGCAACACCTACAGTCGAAGCATAAGCGGTGCCAGATGCTGGGAAAGGGAGCCACGGAATGAGCGGCGATACTCTTACGAACTCCGCATCACTCTGGTGAACGGTGGCCGTCGGCTTCGCTTAAGCGAGGTATGTTTGCCTGTCTGTCGCGGTCAGACGTCGACGAGGACGTCGCCACTCCTTGGACGGGGGTGCTGCATATCTGAAGTCCCAAGAACGCGCCAGCGACTGGGAGAGGCGATCTCCGAATCGCCTGGGTGAGCGAAGGAGTTGGGCTTCGCTGATGGTTGTCGTGTTTGGCAGTCTGTCGCGGTCAGACGGCGACGAGACGTCGCCATTCCTTGGACGGGGGTGCGCGTATCTGAAGT
>JBGGMQ010001104.1:0-15572 GCA_041287975.1 Verrucomicrobium sp.
ATCCAGCGCTCTTGTAGTTGTCGACGTGAGGAGGCACTAGCTGAAGCGTCTGCCATCTACGCTCTCTCGCCACGTCAACAAGCTTGAATTGCGCAGGCAATTAACGAGCAAGAATGAGGAAACATGCCACTCCACTGGACCACTGTTCTCGTCTTCGACGTTTCATCCCTGTAAGAACTTACAACAATACCCAGGGTTGGCCGAGCCTTGGCGGGGCTCACCTGGGTGTCCGCGATACCTATCCTTAGGTGTGGATGCCGGCCACATTCCCATTTACTCGGAACACGGAAGCCTCCAGGTCAAAAGCTACCGACACTGAAGGGGAGGCTTATCATATCCATCGTAGGGCGCGTTGCTCCTACCTCAACTCCCACGTGCATCGTCGTAATCTCCTAAACCCTTGCCTTGGTCTCCCCCCCAACAAAAGCTCGCCAATCTCACTCCGCCACCTATTCATTAAATGATTGACAGCCGCACTGGAAGATCTCTCCCTGCTCCGCTCGTTCGTCCGCATTGTGGAAAGCGGCAGCATTTCCGCTGCGGCTCGCACCTTCAAGGTTCCCCAACCGACCCTGAGTCGCCACCTGCGATTGCTGGAGGAAGGCTGCGGCGTGGTGCTCCTGCGTCGCGACACTCACAGCATGCGTCTGACGGAGGCGGGCATCCATTTTCACGAAGACGCGGTGGGCATCCTGGCCCTCATGGAAACTGCCGCACAACGTCTAAGGGGAGGGCAGACGGAACTTAGCGGACATCTCCGGTTGTTTGCCACCATTGATGCCGGGCAGTTCGCGATCACCCGCCTCATCGCTCAGTTCTTGCGCGAGCACCCGGGCCTGACAGCGGATCTCGGGTACAGCAATCGTCCCTCCCGCATGATCGAAGAGGGCTTCGACGCCGCAGTGGTGGCTGGCAGCATCACGGATGATCGTGTCGTGGCTCGTCCCGCCGGCTGGATCAGTCGCCACTTCTACGCAGCTCCAGAATTGGTGGCAGGCAGAGGGGCTCCCAAGGTCTCCTCCGATCTCGCCAGCTGGCCTTGGGTCGGGCTGGCGGGTCACCAGTTTGGCCTGCCCGATGCGATCTTGTTTGAGGGGGCGAAGGGGCAGGGGTGCCAGTTGGAAATTCGCCCTGTACTCACCTGCGAGGGGGTGACCAGTGTGCGTGAGGCTCTCTTGGCGGGATTGGGAGCGGGCGTCCTTCCGGACTGGCTGGCCCGGGAATCGGTGGCCGCAGGCCGTCTATTGCGCATCCTTCCCCGCTGGCATGCTCCGCCACTTGCCATGCATGTCATCCACCCCGCGGACCGGAAACTGCCCGCCAGGGTTCGAGCCTTCACGGACTTCGCCACGGACTACATGTTGCGGGAACTCTCTGCCAGAGACTGATGCCCGGGCCATGGGTGCAAATCGCGCCTGATGCAGCAACGGCTGTTGCAAGTGTTCCCTTTCGCAACAATTCCGTTGCGTACAGAGGCACCGATTTATTGTTTCACGAGAGTGTTAATGATTCAGGGTGAGTGAGTTGAGACTCGTTGTGCGGTGTTGGCATCGGAAACGCTGGAACGAGCAGGTGCAGCGGCCCTTCGATCAGGCTGCCTGTCATCAACTCACTCAACACTATGAAACCAACGACTCCCGTTTGTGTTCGTGCCCTCCTCGCGACTCTGTCGCTCGGGGCATGCCTCGGCCTTGCCACGCCCTCCCTGGCTGGTGAACCCAGTGCCAAGGCTCCACTTGCTCTCATTGAGCCTGCACCCAAGGAGCCTTGGGTTCACGCTCTCCTCCAGATTGACATCTCCGACCACTACATCACGCCTCGCGGCCTGAATGTTGAAAACGAAGGTGTCATCTTCCAGCCCCTGTTCCTGGTGTTCTGGAATCTGTACTCCGACAAAGACAGCGGCTTCCTCACGGATGTCTCGCTGACCACCGGCGTGTGGAGTTCCGTTCACACGAACAAGTCGGGTGCGGATCCTGGCAACTGGAATGAGTTCGACCCCATCCTGGGGCTGACCTTCAAGTTCGCTGGTGGCGTGACTTTGGACACCACCTTCACCTCCTTCGAGAGCATGGTGGATTCATACCCCACCTCCACCCACTTCGAGGCCAAACTCTCCTTTGATGACTCCAAGTACCTTGGCAAGTTTGCCTTGAATCCCTATGTGGCGTTCTGGCAGGAGCTTGATGAGAAGGCCACCGTTGTTTTCGACACGGCCACTTCCGAAAGCACCTACTACTTCACGATCGGTATCAAGCCTTCATTCAAGATCAAGAGCCTTACCTTCGAGTTCCCGACCTTCATCAATCTGGTGGACGACCAGTTCTACCAGCAGTTTGACGGTTCCCCTGGTGGATCCGGTCTCGCAGTGTTCTGCACAGGTGTGAAGGTCAGCGTGCCTCTCACTTTTGTGCCGAAGGATCTCGGCTTCTGGACGGCCTACGCCGGTGTGAAGTACTACCACTTGGACAATCAGGGCCTTGAGGACGGCAACAGCGTCCTTACGCCCAACGAGCATCGCAAGGATCTCGTGCAGTTCCACGGTGGCATTTCCATCTTCTTCTAAGTCACGGCTCGGGACCTGCTTCAGGCGGTCTGACAGTAACACTGTCAGGCCGCCCCTGAATCAGAAATTGGTTCAGTCACATCCACTCAATTCTCCGCCCTTCGGCAGGGCCCTAGTTATAAGACCTCGCCCCACACTGCCCATGACTTCCCAGATTGCCAGCATTGCCGCGGAACCCTATCCCTTCGAACTCATCCCCGAGAAGTGCGCGCTGCTTATCATTGACATGCAGCGTGACTTTCTCGAACCCGGCGGGTTTGGAGAGATGCTGGGCAACGATGTCTCCCAGTTGCGCCGCACCATTGAGCCCAACAAAAAGCTGCTTGCCGCATGGCGGGCTGCAGGTCTCCAGGTACTGCACACTCGCGAGGGGCACCGCCCGGACCTGACCGATCTGCCCCCTGCCAAAAAGGTGCGGGGCAAGAGCGCCACCTCCATCGGTGATCCCGGTCCCATGGGCCGCATCCTGGTACGGGGGGAGGCTGGGCACGATATCATTGCCGAGCTCTATCCTCTGCCCACTGAGCCTGTCATCGACAAGCCGGGGAAGGGGGCCTTCTTCGCCACCGACCTCCACGCCATCCTTCAGAACAAAGGCATCACCCAGCTCGTGGTGACCGGTGTCACCACCGAGGTCTGTGTGAATACCACTGTGCGCGAGGCCAATGACCGCGGCTATGAATGTCTCGTGCCCGAGGACTGTGTTGGCTCCTATTTCCCGGAATTCCAGGAAATGGGATTGAAAATGATCAAGGCCCAGGGCGGTATCTTCGGCTGGGTGACGAGTTCTCCAGCCATCATCGAAGCCGTTTCCTGAGTTGGAATCCCGCTTTTCCGTTCCCATTCCCGGCTCCGGCCGGACTCCCAGCAACCGCATCACCGTGAAAGTTAAATCCACTGCAGCATTGCCATGACCACTCCCTCCCTCAACAAGCCCAAGATATGGGTTCCAGGTGACTGGAACGCCTTTTTCGGATTCGGGACCAACATCCTGGTGAACCTCCTCACGCTCACCGCCCTCCTGCGGTTTGTGTTGAAGATGCCCGATGACATTGTGTTTGGCCGCATCCTGCCCGCCACCGGGCTCATGCTTTGCCTGAGCACCATCTATTATGCCTGGCTGGCCTACAAGCTGGCACTGAAGACAGGGCGAAATGACGTGTGCGCCCTGCCGTCCGGCACCAGCGTGCCCCACATGTTTGTGGTCGTCTTCGTCATCATGCTGCCCATCTCCCTGAAGACGGGCGATCCCATCAAAGGCTGGGAGGCTGGTCTCACCTGGGTGTTCATCCAGAGCTTTGTGCTTATGATTGGTGGTTTCATCGCTCCGATCATCCGCAAGATCACTCCCCGTGCCGCCCTGCTCGGCACTCTCGCGGGTGTTTCCATCAGCTTCATTTCCATGCGCCCTGCGTTGGAAATGTTCGTGACGCCTGTCATCGGCGTGGTCTGCTTCGCCATCATTCTGCTTAGCTGGTTTGGCGGAGTTCGTTATTTCAAAGGGATCCCCGCTGGTCTTGTCGCCATCGCGGTGGGCAGCATCATCGCCTGGGGCTCCTCTGCCGTGGGGTTGAATTACGGTGGCATGAGCCTGACGAAGCTGGGTGAGTCCTTCAGCAGCTTCGGCTTCTCCATCCCTCTGCCAGCGTTTGATCACATCTTCTCCGGCTTCCAGTTCCTTGGCGTCATCCTTGTGACGGCCATTCCTTTCGGCATCTACGACCTCGTGGAGGCCCTCGACAACGTAGAGAGTGCTGCTGTGGCCGGGGATGAATTCCCCACCACGCGCGTCTTGACCGCCGACGGCGTCATCAGCCTTATCGGCTGTGTACTGGGCAACCCTTTCATCAACGCCGTCTACATCGGCCATCCGGGCTGGAAGTCCATGGGAGGGAGGATTGGCTACTCGGCCGCCACAGGGGTGGTCGTCATTCTCTTCTGTACCTTCGGGATTGTTTCCTTGATGTCATCACTGATCCCGATCGTGGCCATTTCTCCGATCCTGCTGTACATAGGCATGCTGATCGGGGCGCAGGCCTTCCAGGAGACGCCCAAGCGCCATGCTCCGGCGATCATCCTCGCCCTCACTCCGCACCTCGCAGCCTGGGGTAAGATGCTTATCGACAACAGCCTGGGCGCTGCCGGCACCAATGCCGCTGCCGTCGGACTGGACAAGCTGGGCCAGGTCGGTGTGCTTTACCACGGGCTTGAGGTCATGGGCGGTGGTGCCATTCTCAGTGGTGTCATTCTGCCTGCCATCGCAGTGTTCATCATTGATCGCAGCTTTGTGAAAGCCGGAGCCTTCGCTGTCACTGGCAGCATCCTCACTTTCTTCGGTCTTATGCATGGTGAGAAGATCGGCATCGCCGAGTCTCCCATGATGGCCGTCACTTATCTCCTTGTGGCAGGTGTGCTCTTCGGCTGCGCCAAGTACGCCACCACCTCGCCGATCCCTGCGGAGCACGAGGAAGAGGAAGAAGAACTTGGGAAGGCGGCCACTCCAGCCTGACGGCTGGGGCTGACCGATTCGTCCCCTCGACCGGACGCTGCAGCTCGCTTTCAGGCATTGGACCGTTGGATTGATTGGTTTGATTCGATTAGACGGCGATTGCAGCGCCCGGAACCCCTTTGGCAGGATTGAGCCCCTGCCCATGTGAAGTCAGTTGGTTGTGTTGGATTGTGCCAGACGCCAGAGGCGCCCTTGCATGAGCACTTGATCCCGGTTGTGAGCCCGGGGTTGGTGCCACAAGGGCGTTCTCTGGCTTTCTTGCGCTTGATCCGGATCGCCCAGAGTTTGCAACCTCCTCGCATTGGCCACTTGTGTTCGGCTGACGGTATTAGAGCCGGGAATTCTGTCCTCAAGGCAGGTTTTTCTCGCCATGCGTCCGGGTATTCCTATAGTGCCCGGCCAACCCCCTGACAACGAACGCGCGTGATTCAAGATCCCCCCCTGCCATTTCCCCTGGTGGAGCTGAAAGGCCTTTTCGACATTGCTCAAAATCCTGACCAGGTGGCGTGGCAGACCTTTCGGGAAGGCGTGGACATTTATCGGTTGTATGGCGATGGCATTTCCGGGCCTACAGCCGCCTTGTTGAGGTTTCGTCAGGCATCTCAGGTGCCGACCCATATGCATGAGGGATACGAGCACATTCTTGTGCTCGCCGGGAGCCAGCAAGATCACAAAGGCCGCATCGAGGCCGGCACCCTCCGCATCCATCCTCCTGGCACCAGCCACAGCGTGACCAGTGATGCGGGTTGCATCGTCCTTGCCATCTACGAGAAACCCGTCCGGTTCCTGGAAGAGTTCCCGAAGTCGTCGACACCGAAAGCGCAGACTGAGTAGTCCGAGTGTGCTACTTCCAGCAGCCATCCTGGAGGGTAGTCCGAGTGTCCCACTCGGGTGGTGAGCGGAGCGGGTGAGCGTCGCATCCCTGGTGGATTGTCTGAGGTCTATGGCTGCCCTACCTACAGGCGACTGAACGATTGGGACAACGGAACTACCCTCGACCAAGGGCCTTCGGCATCGTTAAAGATCAACCTCCCCGGCAGCCACAGGAGTTTTTTCCCTGCAATTGCTAGCCCCAATCCTCCCTTCAGCTCACCAGTTCACGGAGTTTGGTTCTGAAAATCAGGACATTACGCTGATTTCGAAAACTTCCGCTTTCCAATATGATGGACTTGTGTTAGGTTTTTTCCTCTAGCGAGAACACCTGTCCAATTCAAGGCATGGCAGGTCATCAGATGAGTCTTTGTATTCAAGTGGTGATTTGAATCCCGACGATCGGGAACAGTCGAAGAAGCAGCAGTCGGTCCAAGCAGATAAAGTAAGTTATGAATACAAAGATGTATGTAGGAAACCTGGCCTGGAGCGCCACGGAAAACGATGTCCGTGACCTTTTCTCCCAGTACGGTTCTGTTACTGAAGTGAGCCTTCCGACCGATCGCGACACTGGTCGCCCTCGTGGTTTCGCCTTTGTGGCGATGGACACCAAAGAAGCCATGGAAGCAGCCATCAAGGCTCTTCACGGCCTTGAGTGGATGGGCCGCGCGCTCACCGTGAACGAGGCTCGCCCTCGTGAAGATCGCCCCTCCTACTCCGGTGGCGGCGGTGGTGGTGGTGGTTACAGCGGCGGTGGCGGTGGCGGCGGCCGTAAAGGCGGCGGCGGCGGCGGCTACGGTGGTGGCGGCGGCGGCGGTGGTTACGGCGGTGGCGGTGGCGGCGGCCGTAAAGGCGGCGGCGGCGGCTACGGTGGTGGCGGCGGCGGCGGCAGAAGCGGCGGCGGCGATCGCTGGTAAGCAGCCTCGTTTGCGTCCCTCACGGGCCAACAAATTTTGATTTGGGCGGCGTTCTTCGGAACGTCGCCCTTTTTTGTGTCTCCGGCGAAGTGACTCTGCGACTGGGTGAGGCGATCTTCGAATCGCCTTGGTGATCGGAGAAGACGAACTTCAGTGGAATGCCAGTCGCTGTTGCTCTCTACATCACGGTCAGACGGCGGTTGTGCAAAAAGCACAAACCGCCGCTCCTTGGGCAGGAGTGTTCTCTTATCTAGGGCAGAATAGGACGAGTCAGCGTCCTTTCATGTCTTGAGTCTGTGTCTCCCGCCAAGCGGGTAGTCTCACATCTCCTTCAACTGTATGTGTCGGTACTCCATCGTACCGCGGTCACCTTCCAGTCCGATAGGCCCCGTCTCTGGCAGCTTAAGGGCGGCTTCAAGCACTTCGCCGTTGCAGGTGCAGTGGGCCACGCCGTCTTTGACGATGACTTCAATCTTGTTCCAGTCCTGAGCCTTGTAGTTCTTTAACTCCTTGTACGGACCGGCCACGAGGTAGTCGCGGCATTGCAACTGAGGTTTGCGAATGAAGATGCCACTGTCCGCGTTCACTGAGGCGCGGAACTCCAGTTTGAGCACGAAGTTCTTGGGAAATTCCTGCACGGTGTAGATTTGTTGGACCAGCCGAGGGACATCCTTCGGCGGATTCACGGTCAGCACTCCGTTGGCAGCCGAGTAGCGGCCGTCACTGGAGGAGGTCTTGCCATCAAATTTTTCGCCCTTCTTCGGATCCTGCCAACCTGTCAGGTCTTTGCCGTTGAAGAGACTGGTGAATCCGGGTTCAGGGTTCCAGTCATCCGCCGCGCGAACGGTGGCCGTGGAGACAAAAGCGACGCAGGCCATGGCCAGTGTCGGGAGGAGGAGTGCGGTGGTGATTCTCATGGGAAGGAAGTGCAGGCGAAGAACGTCGCGAGGATGACGATTCGTTCGCTGCACTACAAGTCCAAAAACAAAAATGCAGGCGAGCCAATGTGGCTCGCCTGCATCCTTTTTGTGAGTCTCGCAGTCAGGCGCGGAAATGCTCCATCAATAGTCGTAAATGCTCACTTCACGATTCGCCTTGCGCAGCTTGGTGGAGAGGTTGTGGGCCAGATTGCTCAGCAGGACGATCTTGATGTGAGGATGAGTGGTCTCCAACGCGTCGAAGGCCTCGATGGGCAGGATGTCGCAAGTGACGTCAGAGTCAGCCATCACGACCGCAGAACGGGGGGCCCGGTCCAGCAGGGCCATCTCTCCGAAGGCCATGCCTGGGGAGAAGGTGGCCAGACGCTTTTGCAGCCCGCTCGCCATGGTGACCGATACACTCACAGTACCGCTGGCGAGGATGAAGAGTTCCTGGGCTGCATCTCCAGCGTGCACCACCACACTGCCTTTGCGATAGTGGCGACGCACCAGCAGTTGGGTGAGTTCGGTAATTTCCGTGGTGCTCAATCCTTGGAAAAACTCGTAGTCTTCTGGCACACAGGGGTCATGCACAGCTGCACTGCCGAATTCTGCCGTCAGCAGTTGGTCTTCCGCCCATTCCAGAGCCGGATCATTGTCGTCGAAGGAATGGAAAAGCGTCGCCAGTGACTGACCCAGCTTGGCCTTCATGTAGCGCCTCAACATGGGAGCCCGGAAGGTGTGTGTGAAGATGAGAGAGGCACCCGCTTCGTGCAGTTTCAAAAGCAGTTGGTGGAAGAGGCGGCAGGCACTTTCGTTCACCACCAGGGTTCTTTTTAGATCCAGGATGACGTACTTCTGGTGCTCCAGGTCTTTGAGCGCTTCACGGATGACCACTTCCGCTGTGGAGAAGACTAGGTTTCCCTGCAACTGCAAGACCTTGATGCTCTTTCCCGAAATCCTCAGGGCGTCACGTTGCTCCAATGTGCGGACCCGGCTGGAGTTGACCTCAGAACCGTTGAATTCCAGGCGCACCACGGAACTGGCCACATGAGGAGAATTGAAAAGGTGCAGGTCGAAATGGCGCGAAAGGTCGTCACACACCTTGATGCCTCGCACGCTGTTGCCGCGGACGTCCAGGGGAGGGGAGTAGATGCCAATCCCGAGCTGTCCTGGGAGCACCGCGACAATGCCGCCCGCCACGCCGCTCTTCGCTGGCATGCCTACACGGTATATCCATTCCCCTGCGTAGTCGTACATACCACAGGAGGCCATGACACTGAGAACGCTCTCCACATATTCTCCCCGGATGGCCCTCTTTTGGGTCACTGGGTTGATCCCGTGGTTGGCCAGGGTCGCGCCCATCACTGCCAAATCTCGACAGGTCACGGAGATGGAACATTGCTTGAAGTAGAGATCCACGACGGGGAGGGGATCTTCCGTCAGGATGTCAAAGTTACGCAGCATGTAGCCGATGGCGCGGTTGCGGTGGCCTGTGTCGCTCTCGGATCTGTAGACTTCAGGATCCAGCTCCACTTCGCGTCCGGCGTAGAGGGAGAAGGTGTCCAGAATACGCTGGATCCGGCTGGCGACTGAGCGTCCGGCGATCTGCCCAGCGGCCGCAATCGCTCCCGCGTTGATCATGGGGTTGCGGGGGCGCCCCGTGCCTGCTTCGAGGCTAATGGCGTTGAATGCCTCACCTGTCGGCTCGACACCGATTTTGTTGAGAACGGCGGCCCGGGTGTTGTCTTCCAGGGCCATCCCATAGACAAACGGTTTGGAAATAGACTGGATGGTAAAGTGGTGCTGGGTGTCGCCCACTTCGTAGACCGTGCCGTCTGCGGTTACCAGGCAGATGCCAAAAAGGTTGGGGTTGGTCTTGGCCAGTTCCGGGATGTACGTGGCCACCTCCCCCTCATGCAGGTCGGCGTAGCGGCGGTGAAGTTCAGAGAGATAGTCAAGTATGGGCGACGGGTGGGAGTTCGTAGCGGTATTCATGGAGGAGCGTGAGGGCGTCACCTACGAGGGCAGGGTGGCGTTGGTGCAAAAGTGCCAGCGATGTCAGAGGCACATTTGACCCGTCGGGGATATCCGACTATGGGATGTCGGCTGACCTTGAGCAACTTACATGCCACCCATCAAAAAACAGGGTCAGTCTTTGCCATATGCCAGAGAGTAAAATTTTCAATGCCGCCGAAAAAACGGCCAAAGCCATTATTGATATTCAGGGCCTGCGTTATGTGCGGGACCGCGAGATCCTGCGAGGGATCGACTGGCAAGTCGGGGCAGGGGAGCATTGGGCTATCCTCGGGCCTAACGGCTGTGGAAAAACCTCCCTCATCAACTGCCTGACAGGCTACGAGATGGCCACCGCTGGAGACATCCGCGTGGATGGCGCACAATATGGTCGTACAGACTGGCGGCAGGTGCGCAAATGGGTGGGCCTGGTCACGAGTACGTTGACTTTTTACCTAGAACCAGGCGAGCCGGTGCTCGACGCCGTGGTCAGTGGACGTGAGGCGATGATCAATCTGGTCGGCACTGTGGATGATGCCTTGGTGCAAGAGGCGCGCGCTCTGCTGGAACGCATTGGCTGTGGGTACCTGGCCGACTCCCGCTGGGGTGTGCTCTCCCAGGGAGAGAGGCAAAAGATCCTCATCTGCCGGGCTCTCATGGCAGACTACAAGGTGCTGATCCTGGACGAGCCTTGCGCGGGCCTGGATCCAGTGGCCCGGGAGCGCTTTTTGCAGTGGCTCCAGTTTTTTGCGGCGCAGCCCGAAGCGCCATCCATGGTGCTGGTCACACACCATGTGGAGGAGATTCTTCCCTGCTTCAGCAAAGTGCTTCTACTTAAGGATGGCAAAGTCTTGCACTCAGGCTCCAAAGAAGAAGTGCTCACCGCAGAGAATCTCTCCCTGGCCTACGGTGCTCCACTCCATGTGACGCTGGTAGGCACAGACAGGTACTCGCTGCAAGTTCTGCCGACCTAGTCAAAACCCACTCACCACTTGTCGGCCTCTACGGCACGATCGTCACCGGAGTGCCCATCGGAGTGGCGTTGTAGAACTTCTCTGCCATGCGCTCCGGCAGGCGGATGCAACCGTGTGAGGCGGCGTATCCTGGCAGGTAACCTTTGTGCATGCCGACGCCACCGTAGATACGCATAAAGTAATACATCTTCGCGCCTTCAAAGCGGGTGCCGGGCGGCTTGGGATCCTTTCGGTTGTCGATGTTCTGAGCGATGACATTGCCGCTGTAGTCTTCGTAGTCCCCGTAGATGGAAGACTTGTGGTCTATATCCTTCTCGATGATCCGGTAAGTGCCAGGGCGCGTGGCATAACCTTCCGCCCCGGAAGAGATGGGTGACCCACCCGCGAGCTGTCCTCCTTTGTAGAAGTACACCATCTGATCTCCGAGGTCGATCCGGATGGCGGGGCGGCCCGTCATGTCATCCGCGTCCCAGAATGCTCCTGAACCGCTGCCGCCCCGGAAGAATCCCATGACCTTGTTGCGGGCATCATGAAACTTCTTCTTTCCGTATAAAAAGGCCGACTGGGCTGAAGTGTTGGCACTCAGGTATCGAGCTTCAGGTTGTCCGGATCCTCCTGCTGTGGTGGTGGTGCAACTGGTCATCAGCATGCCGCAGATGGAAGCTATCAGGAGCAGCAATGAAGATTGGAGCTGGATTGCAGGCGGGTTCATCAAAAAGAGGAGAGGTTTTTGGTTGGAATGCCAGATTCCCATTCGTCCCAGTTTCCCGGCATGGATTCAATCTTCTTTTTACGTGGCACGCGGCGAATGAGTCGATGGGATCTACTCCCAACAGGCTATGAACCAGAATGACAATCAGTCACCTTTGGCGCGGAGATCCTTTCGTAGGAAATATTGAGTGTGTCCTGCGGGGAATCCCTCAAGCTGGCCAAAGATGCAGTAGCCTGCTTTTTCGTAGAGGGGCAGGGCACCAAAGTCAAAGGAGTCCAGCTTGGCGTGGTGGCAGCCGAGGCTGCACGCGTAGGCTTCTGCCTGCACCATGAGTTCGCGACCATAGCCGTTCCCTCGAAAGGACTCCTCCACCCACAGGAGGTCGATTTGCAGCCAGTCCCACGCGATAGAGCCCAACAGCCCTCCCCGAATATTGCCTGACTTGTCGCGTAGTATCAGATTCAGTGACTGATAGTTTCGCGGCGGAGCATGCAGTTCTCCTGACTTGGCCAAGTGGTCAAAGAGGGTTTCAACATCGCTGGAGGGTAAATCAGGCTCCAGTGATATGGTGGCAGAGCGTTTCATCTCAAGAGGAGACATCAGAAAGGGCGGCCTCGATGAACTTGATCACCCGCTCCTCGTATTCCGCCGGGGCATACTTGTAAAGGTCCACATGAGCTGCACCTGACACTTCCCAGAATTCCTTGGGCCCGGCGAGGTGTTCAAAGATGGCGCGGCCTTCAGAAATAGCAGCATGCCGGTCCAGGCTGCCATGAATCACTAGCACAGGGCATCGCACCCGGGCGGCCGCATTCACAGGCGAGATCTTCGCCAGATCAATACCCAGCAACCATTTTGACTGCAAGGTCAGCAGAGGTGACAACACTCTGGCAGGGGCTCCCAACCTCATCTCCAGCCGGTTTTCCACTGCCGTCGTTACATCGGAAAACACGGCTTCAATGATCATTGCATCAGGTGGTGCATCGTAGGGTGCCTCCAGGGCCGCCACCCCACCCAACGAGCTGCCGATGACCACGACGGGTAGCCCAGGAGACTGGGAACGGAGATAGGTCAATGCGGCCGCAGCATTCTGTGATTCCAAATGCCCCATGGTGATGTGCTCACCGGGACTTTCACCATGCGCCTGGAGATCAATACAGAGAGTGTGATAGCCATGAGCGACAAGAATTTTCGCACGCCCCACCATGCTCTGCCGATCCGAACGAATGCCATGCATGAGAAGCACCGCCCCTTTGACTGGCTCAGAGGTGCTTCGTCCCAACCATCCTGCCAAAGTGCTGCCAGTGCCGCTGGGCAGGTGGACTGCCTCTGCCGCAAACCCCTGGGGCGGCGGGCCGATGATCCTGGGCGTGGGCGCGGCAAGCTCCCAACCGGTGTAAAAGACAAAAGCCAGCGCCGCCAGCACTCCCAAGGCGGAAAGCGCGAGCATTTTTTGCAGCCAGCGGCGCTTCATAAGAGGGGATTTATTTCCTGCGACCCAAGAGGGCGAGCATACGCCCCGTCTTGCCCTTCTCAACGCGATAGCTGTAGAACTGCGCCGGGTCGGAAGAAGTGCACACACCCTCGTCATGGACGTTTTCAGGTCGCACCCCCGAGTCCACGGCCTGCTGGCGAATCGCGCCGGCGAAGTCGACCTCGTACACCGGAGGGCGGATGCAGGGGGAGAGTTGCACGATGAGGTTCTCCGGCTTCGTGCCAAACTCGCGCATCATCACCCCGATGGCCTCGCCGATGATATTGAGCTCCGAGCCTTTTTTGCCGGAATGAACGATCCCAAAGGCACCAGAGATGGGATCCGCGAGAAACACCGCTCCACAGTCAGCCACGTAGATGCCGATTATGACGCCAGACACATTACTCACCAGGCCATCTGTGTCCGGCACAGGGGCTGATGTCGGCTCGCGGACCACGGCCACGTTCTTGCCATGCACTTGGGCGGCGGTGGCCAGTTGGGCAGGGGAAAAGCCCAGTTCCTGAACGACCTCAAGATGCCACGAAGTCAGGCGTCGAAGCGCTTCCTCCCGGTCCACGTCCACGGGAATCTCCGGGTGACGAAGCGTGAAGGCATGGGCAAAACTCGGCAGGTTGCTCAGTGAGGGAAAGGTAGTCCAGCGGGAGGGGGCGACGGCTTCCATGGTGGGGACACCATGCAGGGAATCACCCCCTCCCGCGAATGAGATTTTCAAGATTTAGACCGGTTAAGGCGCAGGCACTGTCACTGCCTTGGCCTTCTCAGACTCGGTTTCCATCGTCTGGGGCTCACGTGTCTCATGCACGTCGCCACCCGTGTCGGAGAGGCGGTTGATGATCTGACGAAGCTGGCTGCCCTCACTGACAACCTTGCCTGCCTTGATGTCGGTCTCTGTGATCTTGGCGAAGAGGATCTCCTGCTCGTCCTTGTTGTAGCGGCCACGATCGTACGTGATGTACAGAAACCCGTTGGTTCCTTCGGTGCCATCGGGGTAGCTCACCATGTTCCGGTCATCAATCACAAGCTTGTGCGGCCAGGATTTTCCTTCGTCCTCAGAGAGCATGGCGGTCATGTTCATCCGCTTGCGAGGGTGGTCGTTCACCACCAGCAGCCACGCCCCCGACTTTAACTTGCTGAGGAAGAACCGGGTGTTCACGCCCCGTTCAGTGGTGAAGGGTCGGTCGTTGATCCATGTCGCCCCAAGGTCGGAAGATTCACTCTGGGCGATGCCGTAGGAAGAGCGGACCAGCACTTCCAATCCGCCGTCCTTACGCTGTACCACCTGATGCTCGGAGAAGGTGCCGTCCTTGATGGAGGCCTTGGACAGGAAGGAAAAGTTCTTCCCTTGATCCTTTGAGACGTAGAACTGCGTGCGCTCTGGATCTGCTGGATTGAAGCTGTCCACAGGCGTGAGCCAGTCTCCGTTGGTCAGAACGGTGGGCTTGTTGAGCCCCACGCCAAAGCCGGCGAACACTGGAGCGTTGAAACGTGGTTTCTCTTCTTCAGGGTTCTCCACGCAGAAGCCCCACATGGACCGGATGCCATTGGGATCCTTGAGCTTCAGATTGCGGTTCACGAACCACCACAGGCGCCCTTGCGGGTCCGTCCACAAATGCGGATCACCCGTGTTGCCGCCAAAAAAGGGAGTCGGGTCAAACACTGCTACAGGATTCGACCATGTTTTGCCATCGTCGCCGCTGGTAACCAGTACGGCGTGGTTCCCCTCGCTGCCTTCGCTCAGGGGGCCGGTGTACCAGGTCGCCCACAGGCGGCCTTTCGGTGTGCGCTCGATGCCGGGAATGCCCTGCCACATGCGCAGACGTGGCCAGTAGCGTGGGCTGGGATTCGTGTTCAGCACGGGAGGCGTCAAAGTCGTCACGCCAAAGTCGTCAGGACTAAGTTGAGAAGCGCCCGATTTAACTGGCTTCGCTTTGGCGGGTTCCTTGGCCTTCGGTTTTTCAGGCGCTATTCCTGTGGCTTGATTCACGACGATCCGCAACCGGGTGGTGTCCGAGAGTTTGGCTGTCGCGACATCTTGTTCCGTGAATGCGGCCATCAGGATCTGCTTCGCGCCGGTGCGGTCAAAGTCGTAAACGATGCGGATGACGCCCTCTTTATCCTGGACGCCGTCGGGATAGGAGACGCCCTTGCGCTCATCCAACAACAAACCTCCTGTCCAGGTGGCACCATCATCATCACTCAACCACGCTGTGAGATGGGAGCGAGTCTTCATATCTGGAGGATTGTGGCGAACCAGCAGCAGCTTGCCAGAGGCAAGCCTGCGGATGAAAAAGCGGGAGTTCACATGTGGAATCCTGGACGGCGTGGCGGGTGTCCAGTTCCTGCCGCCATCCGTGGAAGTGCTTTCCGCGATCCCTGCCTTGGTGCGGATCAGCATCCACAGGCTCCCGTCCTTCCTCTGCACCACCATGTGTTCGTCAAAGGTGTTTTCCGGCGCCCGGGTCTTGCCAAGGTAGTTGAAGGTGTGCCCCTGGTCACGGGAAACGACCACCTGGGCCCCGCCCTGGTCGGGGAAGGACCGGCGGTGCTCCGGCCTGGTGCGCTTGTCCGCAGGCATGGCTCACGTGGAGATGGGCAG
>JBGGMQ010001105.1:0-3245 GCA_041287975.1 Verrucomicrobium sp.
GTGATGGTGTTGGTCCGCTCAAAGTCCACCTGACCCTTGAGTTTGGTATCAATGCGCTGTTTGAGCGCTACCATTTCCGTTTGGTACTTTTTGACGGCAATGTCCATCCAAGCCAGACGCTGCTCCCGGTAGTAGGCTTCGTATTGATCAACCAAAGCCTGGGGGAACTCCCGGACAACCCACGGATGAGGGGAGTAGATGTCGACTTGAATGGTGGCAAAGTCCAAAGCTCCCACGGAAACCTTCTTTAAGGGACCGTCACGCAGTTTCTCGAAACTGTCAGTAGATTTACCCAATCCTAGGCTGTGTGCCGCCCAAGCCACCATCTGACGGGATCCCAGCTGCCCAACGACGGCCCTTTGAGCACGGGATTGACTCACCGCATCAATGTTGTCCGAGGAGATCGGCAACGCAAAGAACTTCATGTCCACCAGAGACCTGGAATAGAACACTGAAGGGGTAAACACGAAGTAACAGACTCCAAGCAAGCACCCCAAGATGGCTAGGAGTACCATGAGTCGGCCATACTTCAGGTATCCCAGCCCCTGGTTGATCAAGTTAAGACCTACTGGAATGGCTTTATCGGTGCTGGTCTGCATCGCGGTAATGGGGGTGGGGGAAGAGAGCTTTGGCCTGTCTGGCAAACGGAGCTATTGCCTAAAATCCAAACACTTTCTCCGGCACGAAGACGATGTCACCCGCCCGAATGGGGATATCTGACTGGGTTCCACTCGCAACGGCTTTCAAATCGACGGGAATTTTCTGCTTAGGTTGGGACGGAGCGGCCTGTCGCAAAATGTAAGCCTTGGCCTCGTTTGAAAATCTGGCAAATCCGCCTGAAATCAATATCGCTTCGTAAACTCCCATGGATTTTCCGATCTCGACAGTCAAACTATGCTGCCCTGGCCGGGCTACTTTACCGGTGATGTAGACTAGCAACTGCTGCATGTTGCTGCTGGGACCCTGCGGACCACCAACCTGCGAAGTCCGATCAAGAATCACAGTAGCCACACGGAGCTTCTGACTCTCAAGCAATTGCTTCAACCGGGCTTCCGCTTGAGAAGGTGTCAAGCCGGCCATCTGAAGACGCCCCATGGTCGGAAAGATGATATGCCCTTCATTACGAACGACGTAACCACCGTTTAGGCTCGGGTCTTCGAGCACGTAGACGTCCAGAGATTCACCCGGCTTGATGGGAATATTTTTGGGGTCAACGGGAGCTGGTGCCGGACGGTTTTCCGCAGGATAGGCGAAGTTGGAGGACGTTTGCGGCTTACTCTTGCAAGCCGACAGAGATCCGAGCATCACCAAGGGAAGCAACGCAGTGGCGCAGCGGTTTGGCAGCAAACCTATAAATTTCGCTAAATCCAAAGAAAGATGGGAACGAAGCATCAGGGGGAAGGTCGATATTTTTACCTAGTATGCACGGTTTTCTTGCAGACTCCATGCCTGTTACGCAAGATTTGTCACGTGAATATCGGAGCATGAAGTCCAAATTTAAAGCGACCGCCAAGAAGCTTGGCGGTCGCAAAAAATTCATCCACGAATGATGTCAGGAGGTCTTTCGCAAAGTGCGCCGGACGCATCCAACATAGAACCAACACCTACTTGGTGGAGCGGGAGGCCGGGCTGATCCAAACACCTTCAGCGTTGTTGTTGACGAAATCCTTGCGAACCGGCACTTCCTGCACGGTCAGAAGGATGTGGTCAAACGCGGTGCGGAATAGCTTGAGAGGGGGGCTAGGAACATCAACACCCCGGGTTGCCTCCCCTTTTCCGCGGTGGGCCACAGTGGCGAGGATGCGAACATCCCCGAGATAGGCACCCGAGGGGCGAACACCTTCCACATAGACATAGCGGGGAATGATGCTCGGGAGGTTGGCAGGATAGCGAGTCGAATCGATGGCGAACTCAACAAGGCGCATCTCAGGATTGCCAGAGTCAAGGAGCAGTTCCGTGCGGCCAGCATCACGCCAAACGCGGACACGGCCAACAGACTGCTGTTCCTCTTCGAACGAGGCAAATTCGCCAGAAGCGGCAGCACGGTTGATACCGCAAATTTCGAGGCCTACCACGACGTCACCCTCAAAATCGACCCGATAGGGTTTCATTTCGATGACGATCTTGGACATTTCGCCTTCCCCAAGGATCAACCCAGGAGGCGTCTGCTCAAACGCACCTTGGTCCTGAGGATCTCCCTGCTTGATCGAGCCATCGTAGTTGAGATCGCAATCCATATCGATGCGAGCGATACGGCGGTTCAGGTCACGATACCGATTGAGCTTCTGGCCGTAGTAGGGATGGAAGTCCCCGGGAAGGTCCTGCTTGGTTTCCTCGCCTTTGTTACGGTTGGAAATGCCACCTCCGCTCTGCGGTTCGCCGCTGAGCAAAGTGGAAATCGTCAACGTCAAGGCTGTTAGGGAGTAGATAGCCTGGGTGGATAGTTTCATGGCTGCGAGATTGATGTTACGCGGGAAAAGACATGGGCTCTGGGGAAACTTTATCAGTAAGCGTAGTTCACGCTCATGATGAGCAGGTGTTCTTGGAAGTTTGATCCTTCCGGCCCACGGGAATCAACATACTGATAGGTAACATTGCCGTGTAGGCGAGCCAGAATCGGGCGCTGAATGGTCGCATAGTAGAGCCATGTCTCAGTATCTTCAGTTCCAGTCCTTCGAGGATCGTTGTTCTGGTAGTTGATGCCAGCAGAGATGCCGGTGTCTCCCCCAAGGCTGTAGTTGGCTTGCGCCCCCGCTGTATAGCCCAGAAAGTCAGCACCATCGCCAAGCCTGCGGGTGTCTTGATACTGTACGTAGGCGTTCAATCTCAGACGCTCGTTGACGGAATGACTGATGGTGTACCGCACATACTGACCCAAGTACTCATCCAACTGATCTGACAAGGTGTAGACCTGTCCACCAGAAAGCGAATGCTGAGTGTACTGGGTGAGATCGTGAATCGCGCCAGCCTCCCACGTGAAACTGCCATTGCCTACGTCGGCATCTTCTCCAGATCCCCACACATACCCTACAGAACCGAAAACAGACAGGTACTCCGTCACACGACCCGTGACCCTGGCGTACACTTCGTGCGAAATCGTGTCGAAGTGGTCCGTGGTGGTGCCACGGTAGCCGAAGGTCGGAGCAAACATCCAGTCCTCTCCCATGTAGGAGTAGGAAAGTGAAAAGGTGTCTGCATCCCTGTGGTCCTCAAGATCTGAGTGAGCCCAGTAGTCCGAGTGAAGA
>JBGGMQ010001106.1:0-4272 GCA_041287975.1 Verrucomicrobium sp.
CACGGGACGACCTTGAATCTTCTGCGGAAGATCGGCCTCCTGCTCTCTGTGTCTCTTGGGCACACCACCCTCACTGCCCAAGTCACGACCCGTACCGACGAGACTGGCAAACTCATCCTGAAATGGCACGGTGATGGCACCGCTGCGGGATTGAACGGCTTCTACTACGAAAACCGTGACGGCGGACACTCGCCGTTCGACGTCAGTGCCTGGCCCCAACTGCAGGTCTATCAGCCCACCACTGCGGAGAAGGAGAAAAAAGCAGACACAGGTCCTGCCAATCAGGTGCGTCCTTTCCCCCTGCTGGGCAACAGCTCCATGTCCGCCCCTGCGGACAAAGGCGGCAGCCTGCCTCGCATTTACATGGGGGCTCCTCAAGGTTTTGAGTTTCTCAATGGCCAGTACCTGAACAACAACCTCTTCTTCTACCCCGAGCATCAGGACTACGATGCGGGCTGGAACGGGCGCAACGGCTGGGGCGACCTCTATCCCGCCAACACCCCGTTCACCGTTATCTCTCAAGGTTCGTCCTTCACGGATCAGCCCTTCCTCAAAGCCTTCTTTGCCACGGCCGCAGCCCTTCCGCCGGAGACCCAGTCCGTCTTGCTGCGTAATCGCATCCTCGTCCCCACGCTTCAGGCGATTTTCCGCCAGAGCAATCGCGTAGTGAAGACCCCTGAGGACTACTTCACTGGCGCTGCCCATCCCCCAGTGTTTGATGGGAATCAGCTCGATGAAGCCAGGATGGTCACCGCAGCCCATGACATGCTGCCTCCGCTCATCCCGCCCATCGCGGTGCTCGAGTTGAAGGAGGAATCGGGGGCCAGCCCGAACAAGGACTTCTTTGAACTGGATCCGGTGAAGGACGAGAAACTCGGCAGTGTCCACGGCGAGATTGCACGTGTTTTCCGAGGCGCGGCAGGGGAGCGGCATTTCACGGTGAGTGCCCGCAAGTCGGCAGACCTCATGCGGCGGCCTCTCACATTCAAGTGGGTGTTGCTCCAGGGTGATCCCTCAAAGGTCAAGATCGAGACGGAGGACAACGGGGCTACTGCCCGCATCACCCTCGCCTGGCATCCCGCCATTCAGCTTCCCTCGGGGCTGGTGTCCCACCGTGTGGACCTGGCAGTTTTCGTTGGCAACGGCGTCGCTTGGTCGGCCCCCGCATTTGTTTCCTGCACCATGCTGCCGAACGAGCAGCGCTTCTACGACGAGCAGGGGCGCACCCAGGAGATTTGCTACCAGGCCGGAAATCCCGATCTCGGTCTGCCCGCTGCCACCGACCTCCGCTGGCTCGCACTAGGGCGAAAGTTCGATGCCGACCACGGTACCCGCGGCACGCGGCTCCTGGAGGAGGCCATGGGCTCCGCAGCGGCTGCCCGGCTCCATCAAATCGCGGAAGATCTGGCTCCCGCCCAGGAAGCCTGGCGCAAACTCACTGCTGCTGGCGACGCCTCAAAATCCGCCGCCGATGCCGCGATGCAGAAACTCCAGGAGCAACTCCAGCAGCGGCTCACCACCGCCGATGGCGGGAACGCGCCGCTGACTCAAGTCGTTGAGCAGGCCGTGTCCAGGGTGGCAGACTCAGAAGTGCTCTGGCAGACCCCTTCCGGTGAGCTTGAGTCCCTCGCGGCGGCATCCCCCAAATCCAATGCCTCCGCCACGTGGAAGGCTTCCCTGAAGCGACTCGTGGATCTGGGCGTATTGCAGGCTGAGGTGGGCCGGCTTTCCGCCACCTGGCAGAAAAATCCGGGCGCAGGCAATCGCTACCAATTGCGCCAGTACAACCTCACACTCCTGAGTGAGGTGTTCCTGCCCGAGTTTCTGGAGCGCTCCACCGCACAGGCCTTCGTGGACCCCCGGCTCAGCGTCGCGAAAGCCTGGCGTGATGTTTATGTCTATGGCAAAGACGGTCTCTGCGTAGGCTGGACTCGCTACACGAATGGGCGCGCCTATGAGTTCGATCTGGAGGGCTGGCTCCTCCCTCAGGGACGCAATGGCAAGTCTGTCGCAGTCAAATATGTGCGGGATGAGGCCACAGGGACGTTGATTTTTGTGCCAAGATGACGAGGAAGAGTCGATTTTCCCTAGGGCCAGAGGGGGGAACGCCACTTTCAGCTTGTCAGGACCCCTTGCACACAGCACCTTGCGGGCAGATTCTACCCTTTCTGTCTCCTTGCAGTTCAATATGATTCCCCGACCGACCGATCCCCGCCGCAATGATACCCCACAAGGTGGGCATGGCCCCCAGAATGCGGGCCCCCCTCGCGGCAGAGGTGGCAATCGCGGTCGTGGTGGCAACCGCGGCGGCCCTCGTGGTCGTGGCTACATGGGGCGCCCGGGTCCTCAGCTCGGCCAGAGCCCTGAGGGCATGGACGACAAAGACAAGCCGATCGAACTGGAAGGCACGGTCTCCGCAGTGCTTGCTGGCACCATGTTCCGTGTGAAGTTGCAGAACGGGCACGAAGTGCTTGCCCACATCTCTGGCAAGATGCGCAAACGTTTCATCCGTCTGGTCATTGGCGATCAGGTGAAACTGGAAATGTCCCACTATGATGGTGACAAGGCCCGTATCGTCTACCGCCTCTGAAGCCCCTGTCGTCTCCTGAAGGGAGAACCCTGAGCCGGAACTCACACATGCCGGCTCTGATCATCTTTTCCTGAAGATGGACTATCATCTTTCCATCGCAGGTCAAAACAGCGGACCACACTCGCAGTTCTACGTCATTGAAAAGATCCGTGATGGATCGCTTCAAGGCGACGAACCAGTCTGGCGCATTGGCCTTCCTGGCTGGCTGTCGCTGCGTGAGTTGGACGAATTCACCAGCTACTGGCCGCCTGGTGAAGTAGAGCTCGCCGTGGCAGAAGCGACGCGGGTGATTGCGCGCAAAGAGCTGGACCGTCCACAGCCTTGGCTGCGCTTCTGGGCCCGCATTGTGGACTACACCTGGTTCATCTTCTTCGTGAGCACGATGATGCGCGCCTTGTTGCCTGTCTCGGCAGCTGAGTGGGTGCAGGCAACTCCGTGGGTCCAGGTGTTGATGCAGTTTTTCACCTTTCTGCTCTACGCGTTGGTAGAGGCATGGTTCCTTTCTCAGCGGGGCACTACTCCTGGCAAAGCGTTGCTGCGCATTCAGGTGCTCAGCAAGGATGGTCAGTTGCCGACGTATCGCCAGGCCTTGCTCCGTTCTCTCCAGGTCTGGATCAAGGGCATGGGCTGCACCATCGTGCCGTTGATCTCCCTCGCCACCATGTACTGGTGGCGCTACAAGCTCCTTAAGAATCGCACCACAGGCTGGGATGAAACCAGCGGCACCCGCGTCGAGCATGGGGAGCCGGAAACTTGGCGCTACGTGGTGCTCGCAGGCCTCATCTCCATGATCGCCGTTCTGTTCGTCGCTGGCATGGTGATTCTGAGCAAGGAGCTTCAGGGCATGATGCACAACTTGCCAAAGTGACCGTGTCATGTCATGGGAGCAGTGACCCATGGCTCGCGACATCGTATACTTTGACCTCGAAACCCAGCGCACCGCCAATGACGTGGGCGGCTGGCAGAACAAGCACCAGATGGGCATGTCCATCGGCTGCACCTACAGCACCAAGACGCAGCAGTACCACATCTACACGGAATCCACCGTCCAGGACCTGATCACCCAGCTCCGACGGGCAGACCTCGTCATTGGGTTCAACCACATCAGCTTCGACTACGGCGTCCTCATGGGCTACTACGCCTTTGATCTCAAAGAGGAGCTCCAGAGCCTCGACCTCATGGCGGACATCGAGACCAAGGTCGGCCACCGCTTGAAACTGGAGTCCCTCGCCAGCGCCACCCTGGGCGCAGGCAAAACCGCTGACGGCCTCGAAGCCATCCGCTGGTGGCAGCAGGGCAAAATGGCAGAGATCGCCGAATACTGCTGCTACGACGTGAAGGTCACCAAGTGCATCCACGAGTACGGAGCCAACCATGGCCACGTAAAATACCTTGATCGCAATCAACGGGAGCAGACCGTCGAAGTGAAGTGGACCACCACCTAGGCGAGATCACTTGCCCTGCTGAAAACTTTAAACGGAAAACTTCAAACTCTTCCACCCCATGGGCGAACTCTACGATGACAGCGGTGCCGTAAAAAGGCGGGAAGAACGCAAAGCCGGCGAACGCACTCAGAACCGTCTTTTCATGATCGGCGTGGCGGTGCTGATCCTCGCCGTGGCTGCTGTCGGCCTGTGGCGCATGTTTCATGATCCCGCCAAAGCCGTCATCAACATCAACAA
>JBGGMQ010001107.1:0-13469 GCA_041287975.1 Verrucomicrobium sp.
AAATTGCAGATCGGCAATGTCCTCGGTGACGGGGCCTTTGTGGGCGATGTGGTGAACAACGGCACCTTCACCTTCTATCGTACGAGCGCCCTGGACTATGCCGGGGTGATCTCTGGCACAGGGGTGCTGGAAAAGATGGGCAACGGCATACTTACGCTTTCGGCAGTGCAAACCTACACGGGCGGCACCCGCATTTCGAGTGGCACGCTTCGGTTGGCCGCCAGTGACCGGTTGGTCAGTACGTGGGCGGTAACCGTCAGCGGCACAGGAACTTTCAGTCTCAACGGATTCAATCAAACGGTGGGGGATCTGTCCTCCACCGGGGGGACCATTGCCATTGGTGCGGGGACCTTGATCGCTGGCGGGGCGGCTTCTACCAGCATCGCCTCCCAAGTCTCTGGAAATGGCACCTTCATCAAGCAAGGAACGGGGACCCTGACCATTACCGGAACAAAGATCTTCTCTGGCACCACCACCGTGTCCGCTGGCAAGCTGCAATTGAACGGTAACATGTCAGCCAGCAGTTTTACCGTGAACTCGGGTGCCACTCTGGCAGGAACAGGCAGCGCCGGGGCCACCACTGTTCAGAATGGCGGCATCCTCGCACCCGGCAGCAGTCCCGGGACTTTTACCGTGGCTTCGCTGCTGCTGAACAACACGTCCATCCTCGAATACGAACTGGCCTCGCCTGGCGGCGTGGGGGATCTCATCCAGGTTACGGGAAATCTCACCCTGGACGGGGTGCTGAATGTCACCGGGCTCACGGGTTTCACCACAGGCATCTACCGCCTCATGAACTATGGCGGGACTCTGGTGGACAACATTCTCAGTCTTGGCACCCAGCCTTCTGGTTACGACTTCGCCGTCAGCGCCGGGGCGGGCCAGGTCAATCTGCTCATCCAGACCACCGGCTCGCTCGGATTGCAATTCTGGGATGGGGCGAATACCACCGCCAACAACGCCGTGGATGGCGGTACCGGAACCTGGAACTACACCACCACCAACTGGGCCACGGCGTCAGGGGCCGCCAATGGAGCCTGGGTCAACGGCACTGCCGTGCTGTCGGGTAGCTCTGGCACCATCACCCTGGGGGCGGACATCACCTTCCAGGGAATCCAGTTTGTCACCAGTGGTTATGTCATTGAATCCGGTGGATTTTCCCTGCTACCCTCCGGCGTGGCCACCTTTCGTGTCGATGGCAGCAGCGGCGTAGGGACGATCAACGCCCCCTTGGGCGGCAGTGGGGCCGTGGTGAAGTCAGGCCCAGGCAGACTGGTGCTGAATGCTGTGAGCACCTACCTCGGCGGCACGACCCTGCAGTCAGGTTTGTTGGTGGCGGGCGGGGTCACGCAGACGGGAGGTGCCGGGAGCTATCAGTGGAACGTCACGGCCCTGGGCACGGGAGCGATCATGCTGGAAGGCGGCACCCTCGGTTTCAGTCCCACGCTTGGAGATCCCATCAACGGAGCGGCGGTGAACTCTTACCACCTGGCCAACAATTTCACCGCCTCCGCCAGCTTCGGGCTCGCCTTCGCCACCTCGGCGAGTCGCGCCCCGGAGATCTACTATCTGGACGGAAACCTCGCCCTGGGTGCAGACGATCGCACGATTCGCTTCGGTCACCCCGACTTGGTCTCCGCACCCGTGACCCGCGTGCATCTGTCCGGCATCATCAGTGGCGGGGGCGGGCTGACTCTGGAGTCTGATCCACTGGCAACCGGAACTCACGTGGTCACTTTTGAAGGCGCGGCCGCGAACTCCTATGCGGGTATGACTACGGTCAAATCAGGCATCATCCTCGAACTCGGCAAAGCTGCCGCCAACGGGGCCATTCCTGACGACCTTCTGGTGGAATCTGGCGGCCAGGTGCTCTCGCTGGTTTCTGAGCAAATTGCGGATGATGCCGGAGTGACCCTCAACGGTGGAGCCCTGACGCCTGCAAGTTTGTTGATGGATGAAACCATCGGCACTCTCAACGGCAACGGCGCTCTTCAGCTCGATGGCTTCCTCAGTCTGAGTGGCGGCGAGTTTTCCGGTGGCCTGCAGGACAGTGCCACCAGTCCCGGTAACCTGATCAAAACCAGTAGCGCAGCCCTCATCCTCTCCGGTGCCAGTGCCTACACTGGCGGCACCGAGGTGATCGGTGGCACCCTCAAGGTGCTCAACACCTCCGGCTCTGCCACCGGGTCCGGACCCGTCACGGTGCGAAGCGGCGCCACACTGACAGGTTCCGGTGCAGTGGCAGGGCCTGTCACCGTGGACAGCGGGGGCAACCACACCCCTGGTGATGGACCAGGGATTACTGCCGTAGGCTCCTTGATCCTCAATGCTTCGTCCAATCTCAACTTTGAACTCGGCGGCCTGGTCAATGACCGCATTCTCGTGACCGATGTCGCAGGTCAACTCGTCCTCGACGGCGTGCTGAACTTTCCGTTCCAGCGGGGTTTCGGATCTGGGGTCTATCGCCTCATCGACTACCCCACGGCAGGCACGTTTTCCTTCCTCAACAACGTCCTGGCCACGGGTGCGGTCCCGTCTGGCTTTTCTTATGAAGTGAATACGGCCGTTGCGGGTCAGGTGAATTTGCTTGTGGATCCCGGCACTCTGCGGTTCTGGGACGGTCCTGGCAGTGCCAACGATTGCGTGGTGCAAGGAGGCGCCGGACTCTGGAATACTACGAGCGCCAGCTGGACCAATGCCGGCGGGACTGCCAACACGGTCTGGGACCAGAACAACGCGGTCTCCAATCCCCGTGTCGCCATCTTTGGCGGCACCGCAGGCACTGTCACCCTGCAACAGGAGATCTTTTTTGACGGCCTGCAGTTCCTGACGGATGGCTATGTCATCGAACCCGGCGGTTTCGTCCTGCATGGTGGCATGGATGGTAACACCAGCATCCGCACGGAAGCCGGCGTGACGGCCACCATCCATGCGCCGTTGGTGATCGAGACGGATCTCGGCAAATATGGTGCCGGCACCCTGGTGCTCACCGGCGGTGCCGCTTCTGACGGCGACTACTACGTCGAGGGAGGCACGCTGGAGGTGCAGGGTGGCGTGGTGAGCAGCGACTTCGGCGGAGTCTTTGTCGGTGGTACGGGCGCTCAAGCCACAACCTCGGGGGTGCTGCGCCTGGCCGCAGGTGCTTCGCTGGACACGCAGCAGGTCAAAGTCTGGTCAGGGAGCCGGCTCGAAGGTGCCGGGCAGATTCTATCCTCTGTTACGGTCACCAATGCCGCCACCATCGCCCCCAGAGGTTCGTTGGCGACAGGGGCACTGGAGTTAAATGAAACGACTGTCTTGGACTACGCCCTGGGCGCCCCCGGTGATTCAGCGAACAGTCATCTGCAGGTCGATGGCGCATTGGTGCTCAACGGACTGTTGAACATCACGGACAATGGCGGGTTCACGACCGCCAGTTACCGTCTCATCGACTACTCGGGACTTCTGACCAACGGAGGTCTCACGCTTCAGAGTGTCCCAGTGGGGTTCAATGCCGGGGACTTTTCCATCGATGCCGCCACGACCGGCCAGGTCAATCTGGTGGTAGGGGGCAGCAATGGTCCCACCGGCCCCGGCTCCCAGTACTGGGATGGAAGTTTCCCTCTCGCAAACAGCCGTATTGACGGCGGCAGCGGCATCTGGAGCCTCGTTGGTACCAACTGGACCAACTTCGCAGGAAATGTGAACGGCCAATGGGGCGGCGTGACCGCCATCTTCACCGCTCGCTCTGGCACGGTCCTTCTGACCGATGACATTCCTTTTCGGAAGTTGATCTTTGAGGTGAACGGTTACCGGATTGAGTCAGGCGGCCAGGTCCTGATGCCGGTGGGAGATGCCGGGATCGAGGTGGCAGGAGGGGCCACGACCGGCATCCTGGCACCTCTGGTTGGCTCTGGAACCCTTACTAAATCAGGAGCAGGCACATTGATCCTGGCGGCATCTCAGCCCTCAGCCGTTGCCGCCACCTTGGTGGAGCAGGGACGCTTGTCGGTGAACACGGTGTTGCGTTCACCCTTTGTCAATGTCGGAAACGCGGGCATCCTGGGGGGTAGCGGGCTGATCATCGGAAACGTGAGCAACGACGGTATCGTCGCTCCAGGCAATTCCATCGGCACACTGGCGATTCGGGGAAATTTCCGGCAGAGCCGGCAGGGCACTCTGGAGATTGAAGTGGGCAGCCTCAGCCACTTCGATCAACTCGTGGTCAGTGGCACTGCGCGACTGGGCGGTACTTTAAAAGTTGCTGGCAAGGGCCATGAGTTTGAGTATGGCGATCTCTATCCCTTTCTTCATGCAGGCCGTATCACGGGGCGCTTCTCCAGGATCATTGTGCCTGATCCTTCCCGGTTGCGGGGACGCTTCTTTGCAGAGGGCGGCACGGGCATTCTGCTGATCGCTCCGGCGAGCTACACACTCGTGGCCCAGACGCCCAATCAAACACGCCTGGCAAAGGCCCTGGACCGCTGGATCGGCACTGAGACCGGGGACACTGGAGTCGCGACGCTGGCGCTGGATCTTCTTCGGGAGGAGCAATACCCGGCCGCATTCGAAGCCATTTTGCCCAGCTACTACGATGCGGCTCTGCGCACCGGCATCGAGCTCAGCCACAACCACGGGCAGCTCCTCCACCAACAGCTGAGTGCCCGTCGTCTGGGGCAGCGGTCCATCGCCGGGGAGGCAGCAGAAAGTGTTGACTCAAAGAACCCCAAAGCCGTGCAGAAAACGGCTCCTCCTGTCGACCACGACCAGAGGTGGCAGAGCTGGATGCTGGGCAGCGGACTGTTCTCCAGCGGCGGTTTGAGCCTCACCCCTGGTGAAGACTTCGAAAGCGGCACTTTTATCGTCGGTGCCGACTACGCCCTCAGCGAGCACTTAGCCCTGGGTGTGTTTGCCAGCTATCAGGAAGGGTGGGGCGATTACGCCAATGGTGGCGAGACAAACCTGGAGTCCGTCCGCTTCGGCCTCTATGCCACCGTCGATCTGGAGGGTTTCTATGCCAATGCGGCCATGGGTGGCGGCACCACGGACTACAGCATCTCCCGCCCGCTCACGTGGGCCACTCTAGACCGCACGGCCCGCAGCAGTCCTGGTGCCGCAGAATTCTTTTCCCTGGTCGGTGCAGGCTATGACTTCCAGTGGGGCAATTTCACCCTGGGTCCGCAATTCAGCGCTCAATTCACCCGGGTAAAATTAAACAGTGTGAAGGAGACCGGCGCTGGCGTGCTCAGTCTTGGAATCGACGATGCCAGCAGCGACAGCCTGCGCACCTATCTGGGCGGCCGGATCGCCTATACCGCCCGTGTCAGCGAACGCCTCACCATCATCCCTGAGCTTCGCATCTTCTGGCAGCATGAGTTGCTTCAGCAGGGCGATCCTCTGCGTGCCTCCCTTGATGGCGGTGCCGGCCCCACCTTCGATTTCCACAGACGCAGCGAGGAGCGAGATGGGGTTTTTGTGGGGGCAGGCGTGGGCTTCCAGATCGGCAGCCAGCTCTATCTGAACCTCTACTACAACGCTGACTTTGGACGTGGTGACGACGGCAACCACTCTGTTTCTGTCAGCGCGAACTACAAGTTCTAGGAGGGTACTACATGTCCTTCCCGCCCGCAGGTGCATTCAGACACTCGCGCACCATGTGCGCCAGCTTTTGGGTGGTGAAAGGTTTGGGAAGGAACCACACGTCTTCAGAAAGGGAGCTGGTGCGATTCAACAGCTCGACGCTGTACCCACTGGTGAACAACACCCGGATGTCGGGCCGGGCATTCCGCAGCAAATCGGCCAGATCTTTTCCACTGAGGCCCTCTGGCATGACCATGTCTGTCAGCAGGAGGTCGATGTGTTCCGGATGCTCTTCGACCAACTTGAGCGCCTGAGGTCCGGAACCCGCTTCCAGCACGTGGTAACCGTAGTGCTTGAGCGTCATCTTCGACACCATGCGCAATGCCGGTTCATCATCCACCAGCAGAATGGTTTCGTGGCCTCCCGTGGCCTTGGGCTCCGCCTCTGGCGGTTTGGGTTGGGACTTGAAGGTCGTCGGGCAGGCGGGCAGGAGAATGAGAAACTGAGTGCCGACTCCGACTTCGCTGCTGACCCGCACCAGGCCGCGGTGCTGTCGCACAATGCCGTGCACCGTGGCCAGGCCAAGGCCCGTGCCAGAGTTGACGTCTTTGGTCGTGAAGAAGGGCTCAAAGATGCGGGCGAGGTTTTCCTGAGGAATGCCGCAACCGGTGTCCTCAACGGTGAGGCCCACCGCCGCGCCGACACGCGCGTCGGGATTTTGCCGGGCCTCCTCCTCCGTGATGAAAGTCGGGGACGTGGTGATGGTGAGCTGGCCGCCTTTGGGCATCGCGTCACGCGAGTTGACGGCGAGGTTCAGGAGGATTTGTTCCATCATGCCCTTGTCGGCATGCACATGGGGCAGGGTATGGGGACCTTTGACGGTGAGCGTTACGTGTTCGCCCAGCGTACGCCGCAACATGGTGATCATGTTTTCCACCACCACGTTCATGTCAAGCTCCCGTGGCTGCATGATCTGCTTGCGGCTGAAGGTGAGCAACTGGCGGGTCAGGCTGGATGCCCGCTCCACCGAGAGGGATATTTCCTTGATGCCCGTGTGAAGCGGAATCTCACCTGTCTGCAGCAGTGTGGCGTAGCCCTGAATGACCGTGAGGATGTTGTTGAAGTCATGGGCGACTCCGCCAGCGAGCTGGCCCACCGCCTCCATCTTTTGGGACTGGCGGAACTGCTCCTCCAGTTTCTTGCGCTGCGTCACATCCTGAATCTGCGCGGTGAAATGCAGCGGACACCCTTTCACATCACGAACGAGGGAGACAGACAGCAGGATGGAGACAAGGGCCCCGTTGCGGTGGATGTAGCGCTTTTCGATCTGGTAGCTGTCGGTCAGGCCCGCCAGCGTCTTCCTCAGGAGGTCCATGTCCGCCTCCAGGTCTTCCGGGTGGGTGATTTCCTGAAACGTCTTGGTGATCAACTCTTCATCCGAGTACCCCAGCATGGCGCAGAGGGCGGCATTCACTTTGAGGAACTGGCCGTCCGTGCCTACGAGCGCCATGCCAATGGCTGCAGAGGCAAACGAACTGGAAAAGCGAGCCTCACTGGTCTTCAAAGCATCCTCAGCGCGTTTACGCTCACTGATGTCCCGCATCACGGTTTGGACGACCAGCCGCTCTCCCACCTTCATCCCCCCCATGCTGACTTCAGCGTCAAAAGTGCTGCCATCGGGTCGCTGCACCAGCCAGTTGAAGGCCTGACGGCGCCCCTCCAGCACTTCTGTCAGCTGGCGGCCAGCGGCTTCCCGGGAGGTTCGTCCATCCGGCTGCCGCTCAGGGGAGATGTCCAGCGTGGATTTTCCAATGATCTGGTCCCGCGTGCAGTTCAGAAGCTGCAGCGCGCGTTCGTTGCAGTCCACAAACTTGATGCCCATCTGGATGAAGATGCCATCGAGGGAGGACTCAAAGAGCGACTGGTAGCGACCTTCACTTTCCCGCATTTTCTGTTCCACGGCCAGCCGGCGGTCGCGCTCAGAAAGCATCACGTTCTGGCGCCAGATGATGAGCACCACGGCCAGTACGGCGGCGACATTGATGGCACCCTGAACCACGGGTGAGAGGTGATGGATGGACTCACCCAGTACGACGCTGATGACGGCCAACATCACCAGCACCAGCGGCAACATGCGCAGCACCGTCTCGCAGGAGCGGTCCAGGCGGTGGTCCGTCAATCCTTGAACCCGCCACTGCATGGCACCGTAGCCCAGCGCCAGATTCGCTGCGGAGAATGCCAGGTTGAACCAGCTGCCGTCGGTGAGGGCATTCTGCAGTTGAAGCGAGTTCCAGTGCATCCAGACCATCGCCGTGGCGAGGAGGGACACCATGAAGAAGAGCCAGCTTCGATGGGGACGAAGCCGCAGTGTCAAAATGAGGATGGCTCCTATGCACGTGGCTGAAAGCAGCGTGGTGGGGTAGGCCACCAGAATGATGAGCGGCCCCATGCCAAGGTCTCCACGCGAGGGCAGGTAGAGCGCCAGCACAAAGGCCGTGGCCCCAATGGCGAGCGCGGCGGCATCCAGCGTGGCCGCCTTGAGCTCCCCTTTGGAAGTGTGGGATCGCAGGCTCAGCCACAAGCCCACAGCACAGCAGGGACCGAGCGCCGAATAGAAGAAGTCGGCAGGGGCGGGGAAGGGGTTCCAACCAGTCACCACCTGGACGTCCCAGATGATCTGTCCCAGTGCATTGGCCGTCAGCCCCCAGGCAAACCACAGGCGGGGCATTCGGTCTTCATCACCGGCCCGGCGCGCTCCCAACCACGCCAGCCATGTGGCGGCCAGATAGCAGACCGTCCAGTGGAAGTTGTCCAGAAACCTGACCATGGACTCACTCACCCCCAACTGACTGACGCCGTAGGCCAGCAAGGACAGGATGATAGCAGCCGACAGTATCCAGACGGAACCGGAACGGTTCCGAGTCTGATCGTAGGAAGACACTGACGGCATGAGCGAGGAAGGAGTGAGATTAGCTTTATATGGAAATTATAGCAAGCCTAATTTTTAGCGGGTTGGCCATTCCATATATTGTAGTGAAAACTGGTCCAGCTTCTCAAAAGGAGCGAGCAGTTGAGCGCACTGACGCCGCGAAGAGTCCAAACCACATTCTATCATGACATCACGCAACATTGCCTCAGACTTGTCCCTTTGCCCTCCTCGGAGCGCTCGTAAACGCCTCCTAAATCCCGAGTACAAGGAATGGCTCGTGGCAGAGTGTGAGAAGCTGGGCATCGACCCTGTGAAGTCCACACTGTTCGACTGCCTCGACGCCGACGACCGGGCGATGTTCCCGTGAAGCAAGGTCACGGACTGAGAAAAGGAAGCTTCTTCATTCTCACACAAAGACACGAAGGTACAACGAGGAGCGCTCTTCTCGGAACCCCTTCGTGGCTTTATGCCTTCGCGTGAGGCTAAAAGCTACACGTACATCTGCGCCATGCGACGCCAGTAGTAGCCGCTGTGAGCGCGGTCATCCCAGTAGTGCATCTGGTGGGGGACCTTCTTTTCGCAGAGGATCTGGCTGAGCAGCTCGTTGTTGTCGCGGAAAGGGTCCTCCTTGCCGATGGTGAGGACAATGTCCAGCTCCTGAAGATGGCGCAACTGTCGGGGGCAGTTGATGCGAGGGAGGAAGTGGGTGGGGGTGTGGTCGTGAACGCCGTCGCTGTAGTAGCCGGAGAAGAGGTTGGAGAAGTGTTCGACGCTGAGCGTCAGGTCATAGCGGCCTGAGAATGCCGCCAGCTTCTTGAACAGGTGCGGATGGCGGAAGGCGATGTTCGCTGCCTGATACGCGCCGAGACTGCAACCGTGGGCAATGACACACGGGTGGTCATTGCGACGGTTCATAAAAGGAAAGACCTCGTGCAGGATGTATTCCTCGTACTGCACATGCCGCCGGATGCGGTCCTCCGGATGAGCCCACTCGCAGTAGATGCTCTCCCAGTAGATGCCATCGACGCAGAAGAGCTGGAGGATGCCGTTCTCGATCTTCTCGCGCAGCACTTGGGGGATGCGCATCTCTTCATATTCGTAGAACCGGCCTTCTCTTGTGGGAAAGACCAGCACTTTCGCTCCGGCATGACCGATCACAAGGAGCTCCATCTCACGGCTCAGCCGCCAGCTCCACCACTTGTGATATTCACGATTCATTTGGGCGTTTACAGCAAGAAGTGGAGCTAATGTTCCGCCTTTACCTCACAATTCCTCAAAAAAGGTGTGAAGTTCCTGCCTCAATCGCTGTTCCTCCAGCTCCTGGCCGGGATGAGGATGGTGTCCGGCAGTCAAAACGAACAAATGTTTGGGTCCGGGCAGGGCATTGTAGATCGCGAACTGGCCCGCGGGAGCCACGGCGGGGTCGAACATCGCACAGGCGAGGTGCACTGGCACCCGCATGTGTCTGGCCGCAACCGCAGCGTCAAAGTACCGTAGCACTTCCAGGGCATCGGGCCGGGACTTCACGTGCTGCTGTACGCTGGCCGCACTGCCGACACTGGGCAGTTGCATGCGCAGGGGCTGATTCCCAAAGGTGGGGACATTGAAATGCGCCCGGCCCAGGCGGTCTTCCCAGGCCGCTGCCATGGTGCCGATGCCGCCGCCAAAGCTGATGCCCATGTAGCCGATGTGTCCTACCACTTGGGGGAAAAGCTGCACCATCGCAGTCACCGCCATCCATAGATCATCCACACACCCGCCTAAGACATAGCGGCTGCGGTCTTCAATATCATGCAGGACGTGCCACTGCGGCAGGGCGGAAATGGAGGGATGCGAACTCCGGCCCAAGCCTCGGGCACAGGGGAAGAACAGAACCGCATCATTCACAGGAAGGTTGAAGTCTGGCTCCAAGCGGCCGCCGTATCCGTGCCCGACGACGAGGCCACGTTTTACCTCGCCCTGAGCGGGCACGAGCACCCAGCCCTGGATCTTCGTCGAGCCCGTGGACATGTAGGAGAGATCCAGCACCCGCCAGCCATTTCGCACTACACCCGTGTCATGGAGCCTGGCTTGAGGGTCCCAATGCAGCGCGACTTGGCGACGGGTATTCCAGAAATCCGCGAAGTCGGCCACCTCTTCGGGGGCGTCTATTTTCAGCAGCTCCTCCAGGCCATAGCCGTGGGTAGGATCGAAGGGAAGGCCGTGTTGAAGGCGGGAGGGAGCGGTCAGGCTTCCGTTGGAAAAGGTAAGTTGGGGAACTGCGGCCATGCTGGGGCTGCCTGAAAATGGAACTGAAGGTGACGTTGGCGTGGTATGCCCCGGAGATTGGGTGTTGCAGCCAAGATCAGCAGATGCGCGGCCATTCTGCCATCAGATTTCTCCGGGACCGCAGTGAGGGAGGAACTTATGGGGCCCGTGGGACGGGATTTTTCCCTTCCTTGACACGGTCAGCCGACCCACTCGCTCATGTCATAGAGCTTGCGATCCCGCTTGGGAGTGCTGAAGCCAGATCGCAGGCGCTTCACGGTTTGAGCGAAAAGGTCAGCGCCGTCGCTCCCCTCTCCCTCTGGGCCGCCGAATTCAGCCTCCAGCTTCTCAGGGTCTTCTCCCGCTTCCAGCCGGCGGATCATTTCCCGCATTTCGGGGGGGGCCTTGTCTCCCATCACGTCGGTCATCTTCTTCATGAAGTGGCCGAGTTGCCGGGGATCCGGATTATTCTCATCCATACCGGCCATGTCCCGCTCCATCTCTGCCATGAAGGCTTCCATCTTGGTCTCGTCCATGCCCGCGAACGGATCATCCCCGGCATCTTCCTTGGCACCTTTCAGGAAAGCAAAACGTGAGATGCGCTTTTCCATGCGGTACCTGGAGTTCTCAGGGCAGCGTGGAGTCTTGTCCCCATACGCCAGCGAGCGGGCCAGGAACTGGTAGACCGTGTGATTGTCAGGGCAGTAGAACTCGTAGATGGGCATTGTCGGAAGCGGATCCTGTTGGTGTATTAGTGTATCGCAGTGGAGGAATCGTTGAGGGGGCAGGATCACCATTTTCGGAGCGCTTGACAAGCGACATTGGCTGACCCAAACCCAATGACCCTTACGCCTTGTCTCCCCCCTGTGATCACTCGCTTCGCCCCCAGTCCCACCGGATGGCTGCATTTGGGGCATGCCTATGCTGCTCTCTTCGCCGAAGCGGAGGCTCGATGCGCAGGGGGGCGGTTTCTGGTACGCATGGACGACCTGGACCTGACCCGGGTGCGACCCGTCTATGAAGCGGCGGTGTTTGAGGACCTGGAATGGCTGGGCCTGTCCTGGGAAGAACCGGTTCGAAAGCAGAGCGATCACTTTCCTGAGTACCGTGCGGCTCTGGCGCGCCTGCAAATCTTGGGACTCCTCTATCCCTGCTTCTGCACCCGGCGGGAGATTCAGGAAGAGATTGCCCGGGCCGGAGCGGCCCCCCAAGGGCCTGAGGGACCCGTGTATCCTGGCACTTGCCGCCGCCTGACCTTGCAGGAGGTCAGTTCACGTTTGGCTGAGGGGAGTGACTATGCCCTGCGTCTTGACATGGCGCGCACGTTGGATGCGGCGGGTCGCAATCTGTCCTGGGAGGATCTGGCTCATGGTCGTTTCATTGCCGATCCCTCATTCTTGGGGGACGTGGTCATGGCCCGCAAAGACACGCCCACCAGTTATCACCTCGCTGTGGTGGTGGATGATGCAGCGCAGGGCGTCACTTTGGTGACACGGGGGGAGGATCTTCTCAGCGCCACCCATTTGCACCGTGTTCTTCAGCAGGTCCTGGAGCTTCCTGTCCCGCTGTGGAAGCATCATCGCCTCATCACGGACGAGGCGGGCAAAAGACTCGCCAAGCGGGATGACGCACGCTCTTTGCGATCTCTGCGCGAGGCAGGCTGGACACCCGGGCAAGTCCGTGCTGCCATAGGCGCTCCTCCATTGGGAGGTTAATCGCCTCCAGCACTTTCTTCCTCACCTGCCATGACCCTGCCCCGCCTCCCGCTTTCTCCCCAAGGTCCCGAATTTTCCCGTCTCGTCTATGGTACGTGGCGCGTGCTCGATGACGGTGCCACGGCTCAGGATCTCAATCGTCGGCTCAACCACTGCGCGGATTTGGGCATGACCACCATTGATACCGCAGAGATCTATGGCCTGTATGAGGTGGAGGAGGCGCTGGGCAAAGCGCTGGCACTCTCCCCCGGCCTGAGGGACCGCCTGGAGATCGTGACCAAGGCGGGCATCTATGTGCCCAACAAGTACCATCCCGAGCGCCGCGTGGGCTACTACAATGCGAGTGCGGCCCGCCTGGAAAAGAGCCTGGAGAAATCCCTGAAGTTTCTCGGAACCGATCACGTGGATCTCTTCCTCGTGCATCGTCCGGACTGGCTCACCAGTGCCGACGACACCGCGGCAGGGTTGAACCAACTGGTCAGCAGCGGCAAGATCTTGAGCGCCGGGGTTTCCAACTACAGCGTGACTCAGTATGACTTGCTGAACAGCCGCATGGAGAAGCCGCTGGTGACGAACCAGGTGGAGTTCCACCTCCTCCACATGGATCCCATTCATGATGGCGTGCTGGATCTTTGCCAGAAGCTAAAGGTCCGACCCATGGCCTGGAGCCCATTGGGAGGCGGACGCTTGTTTGACCTCAAGAATGAAGCTGCCCAGCGCCTTGCTGCGGAGGCCGCCAAACTTGCCGACAAATATGACGGTGCCACGCTGGAGCAGCTGGCCTACGCGTGGATCCTCGCCCATCCGTCCCTGGCCCTGCCGGTTATTGGAACAAACAAGATCGAGCGAATCGAGAGTGCCGCGAAAGCGGCGTCGATCACGCTGGAGCGCGAAGACTGGTACGCTCTGTGGGTTGCCGCGAAAGGGCATGGCGTACCGTGAGACCGGTGGAACGGCAGGTCGGTAAAACGGTGATTCGGTAAACCCGCGGAACAGTGGAGTGGGGCGTTACGTGGTGT
>JBGGMQ010001108.1:0-6737 GCA_041287975.1 Verrucomicrobium sp.
ATGGCGGCGTACTCGCCCATGAAGAAGAGGGCGAACTTCATGGAGCTGTACTCCGTGTGGTAACCGGCGACGAGTTCCGTCTCGCACTCTGGAAGGTCAAACGGCGCCCGGTTCGTTTCAGCGAACATCGAGATCACGAAGACCACGAACGAGATGAACATCGGGACCGTGAGGACGAACCGCTTCAGCGTGAGTCCCTCACCCCAGAGAGGAAGCACGAGCCAGCCGTTGGCGTCCTGATACTGGGCGATCTTGGAGAGGTTGAGGTCACCGAAGATCAGCAGCACGGGCACGATGGACAGGCCAAGTGCGATCTCATACGAGATCATCTGCGAGGTGCTGCGCACGCCGCCGAGGAAGGGGTACTTCGAGTTCGATGACCAACCGGCGAGCACGATGCCATAGACGCCGAGGGAGGCGATGGCGAAGATGTAAAGAGGGCCGACATTCAGGTCTGCGATGACCAGCTTGATGGGCTTGTGCAACCAGGCACCTTCCACACCGAGGCTGGCGAGCCAGCTCAGATCAAGCTCACTGCCGAAAGGAACCACCGCTGCGGTGAGCAAAGCGGGTATTATCACCAGGGTCGGAGCCAGCCAGTAATAGAACTTCTTCACGTGCGAAGGAGTGAAATCCTCCTTCAGGAAGAACTTCAAGCCGTCTGCGAGGGGCTGGATCAGACCTGCCAGAGGGATGTCCTTCTTGGCACCGAAAAGCGTCATCGGGATGCCCGTGCGGTTGGGACCCACACGATCCTGGATGATCGCACTCACACGACGCTCAGCGTACACGGAGTAGGCAACCATGGGCAGGATGACCAGGAAGCTGAAAAAGACAATCTTCACCGCCGAGGCGATGATGAAGGCGAGGTTGATGCTGTCGAGAAAGCTGCCCATGACCGGTCTGCGTCTTATCCCACGATGATGCCTTTGGCCCTGCGCTCGCGTTCCCGCTCCAGCAGAGGCACTTTTTCACCTGTCTCCATGACCTGCACACCCAGTTCGCCGATGCGCGTCAGGGTCAGGCCACTGAAGATTTCCACGTCTCCAGCCATGCGCTTGAACACGTCATCCACGGTGTGGATGCCATTGGAGCCCGCGTAGGAGAGAATGATGTCGCGAAGGATTTCCCAGTCGTCGCGGGCCTCGCCCGGCGAGTCGATGGCTTTGCCCAGACGCTGGAGGCGGCCGGTGACGTTGATCATGGAGCCGCGCTTCTCGGCATAGGTCGCCGCAGGCAGGACCACTTGGGAGACTTCCGCCGTGGCATTGGCGAGCACGTGGCTGGAGACCAGATACTTCAGGTTCTCCAAGGCTTTCTTCTCAATGCCGAGCTTCAGGAGGTTCTCACCGAGGGCGAGCACCACTTTCACTTTGCCAGTGGTGATGGCGTCAAGGATCTCGGGGAGCTTGCTGCCCGGCTCCATACCCCAGATGGCGCGGACGCCATTGCTGTTGGGGTTCATGTCGTCGGCGCGAAGATAGTCATCACCACCGCCAGTGCGGGGAACGACGTCAAACTGTTCGATGCCCACCGTCTTGATCAGAGCGTGGGTGAGGTAGAGTTCCTCATTGGTCATGCGCGCGGAGGCGATGACGGCGATTTCCGAAGGCTTCACGGAGCGCAGGGCCTCCGTCACCTCGGCGATCGCCAGCTTCCACGAAACCGGGAAGTGTTTGCCCTCTTTCTTGAGCAGCGGCTGGGTCAGACGGTAGTCGCTGTTGACGAAATGGAAGTCGAGACGGCCTTGGTCACACATCCAGGTGGAGTTCACGTCGTTGTTCTCCCGCGGAGTCTGACGGTGAATTTCCTTCTGACGGCTGCTGATCTCGGTATTGCAACCGCGACCGCACTTGGTGCAGAGGCTCTTGGTCTCCTTCAGAAACCAGACGCGCATCTGGAAGCGGAAGTCATTGGAGGTCAGGGCACCCACGGGGCAGATGTCCACCGTGTTGAGAGAGTAGTTGTTCTCCAGACGCTTGCCCGGATGCACTGCCAGAGTGGTGAAGCTACCGCGCTCGGTGAAGCCCAAGACGGGATCATCTGCGATCTCCGCCGTGAAGCGGATGCAGCGGGAGCACATGATGCAGCGCTCGTCGTCCAGGCGGACGCGCGGACCCACGTCTACGTTCTTCGGCTTCTTGACCTTCTCTTCACGGAAGCGGCTCTCGCCATTGCCGTGCTCGACACTGAATTCCTGGAGGCGGCACTCGCCCGCCTGGTCGCAAATGGGGCAGTCCAGCGGGTGGTTGATGAGCAGCAGCTCCATTACGCCCTTGCGGCACTCTTCACTGAGCTTGCCTTCGGTGCGGATCCCCTGCCCTTCGGCCACGGTATTCGCACAGGCGATGACGGGGCGGGGCATCCAGCCGATCTTCGGCATGCCGAACTCGTCCTTCTCCGGCTCCGTACCCGGGGCGGGACGCGGAGGCATCCCCATCTCCACCAAGCACATGCGGCAGTTGCCAGGCGAGGTGAGTTTCGGGTGGTAGCAGTAATGGGGCACCAACGCGCCCACCTGACGGCAGGCCTCGATCATGCGGGTTCCCTTGGGGAACTTGTGCCAGACCCCGTTGATCTGCACGTTCACCTGGTCCACGGCGGGCGGTGAAGCGGGGGCAGTTGCGGCAGTGGTGCTCATGGGAAGTAATCTCGCCCCCCACTATTTGTTTTAGGGCTGATCCAGCAAGTTGAATTTGTGAAATTTTTCACAAAGTCGGTTCCGAGGTCTTGCAGCGGATAGGGGAAATTGGGAGCCGCTGCGCGGGAGACTCAAGACTTGAAGACGCAAGATACAAGACTTGAGCTGGCGTGCGGATGCAAGCCTGGGGCGAGGTGATCCGTGAAGGGAACGAGGAAGACGCCTGCAGAGTTCGCGCCAAACGTCTTATGCGGCCGGCCCCGTGCGTAGCCCAACACCCTGGGTTGTAGGGCGACCGCTTCGGTTGCAGGGTTAGGGGACGTTCGTGGCAAGCGGGGCGCTTGCCCTACAGTGGGCGCTGGGCGAGGAGTTCAGAGAAGGGTAAGAGGCAGCACCCGCGCAGAAATGGGGCGGGCCTGGGCGCCATCCCGGCACACCCCTCCTGTCCCCGGCGGATCCGCCGGGTCTCATGAAATCACTTTTCCCCGCGGGCCGGAGCCCGCTTAGAGCTTCGCAACCAGCTTCGCGGACTCCTCGATCTCAACGCGGCTGCTGCCGGGGGACGTTAGTTTCCTGATGAATTCACGAACCTGGGGATCGTCGAGGGCTTCATCCTGGAAGAACGGATCCTGGAGGAGTTCTGCGGAACTGATGCGTTTCTGCGGGTCAGGATCCAGCATCTTGTCCAGAAGGGCATCCAACCGGTCATCAGTGGGCGGGAGGACACCGGGATGCTCCTGCTCCCAGCGCTCCAGACGCAACTGGGTGAAGGTCTTCGTGCCATCCTGGCCATACTCACGGATGTTGGTCGCTGTCCGTTTGGAGCTGGAACCTTCAAAAGGCGAAGCGCCGCCCCCCTCCGAAGGATAGGCCAGCTCGCACAGGGTGACGCCGAGCGCCCAGACGTCCGCTTTGTTGACATCCACCACTTGCCCGGTGGTCAGGCCCGGAACTTGCTTGAGCCCCTTCACCATCGTCTCCAATCCGGTGACGGCCTGACGCCACTGGGCGACCAGTTCATCCTTGTCCGAGCCCTCCTGCCGTGCCCTTTCCTGAATACCCAGGAGAGTGTCTTTGACGCGGCGAAACTCCTCCAGGGGGGCAGGATCACTGAATGCTTCGTATGCCGCCTCATACCGCCCAAGATCATGGGACAAGATCCACTCCTTGTCGGGCAAGGCCCGCATATATGACTTGGTGGGCGGCAGTTCCGCCAGTTCCAGAAGCTCCGGCGCTACATAAGATGGGGAGTCTACATACTGGTGAGTCATAGGCACATGGTACAGACCATCTTGCATTTTCACCCCCGTACCGAGGTCGCCCACCTTGGCCAGGCCATCGCTGCCCAGGAAGACATTCACTCCCTTGAAGTCCATGTGCCCCACGCCGTTCTTGTGGATGTGATCCAGCCCCCGGGCCATGTCCCGGAGCATGAGGCCCACCGCAAGCTGGCGAGCACGCGACTGCTGGTCCGGTGAGAGGCCAGGCAGCATTTCCCGGTCCCACAGCTTTCTGCCCATCCCAGGCACATCTCCATTTGGGCAGTACTCCAGGCAGATCGTGGTGTTTTTTCCATTGTGGACGGTGCCCTCCAGGCGGACGAGGTTTTCATGCCCGGCACCTCCTTGCGCCTGACTGTGCATCTCTGCCTCGCGATGGGATTCGCGTGCCTTTTCCTGCAGTTTCCCCAGCCGCTGGTCTCCCACCATTTCATCCTCCCCCTCATACAGCGGCTCCTTGACCACCACCTTGCTCCCATCCGGGCCATCATAGATGTAGACGCTGCCATAGCCGCCCTCTCCGAGAGAGGCACCCCCTGCGGCGACAGGGACATCCTTGGCCCCCACTCCACCTTGGGGCACATAGTGTGACTCCCCGACCATCAGGCTGCCATCGGTGCGCATGGCACCGTGACCCTCATTCAGACCATTCACCACGCCGGCGTAGAGACGGTCCAGGGCTTTGTCCACCATTGTCCACGCATGCTCAGAGCCATTCATCACCTCAGATGACCGGGGTTGAGTACCGAGGATGACGTCGCGAAGCTGCTCTTTGAGCCTCGTGCCAGAACTGCCCGCGAACTTCTCGCCGTCAACTTCACGGTGCCGCAGATCGACCACCAAGCGATGGGTCATATCCGTCACGATTCCATCAAGAGCCTCCTGATCGCCCATTTCGACAGCAAGAAGGAAGGGGGCATAAGTTTCCGCGAGAATGCCTTTGGGGCCATACACGTCTGCCCCGAGGTCGTGCAACCCAGGCTCCTGCATCTGGGCTCTCAGGTTGAGCATCTCCCCGCGTACAAATTCCTTCAACCCCGCGATACGATCCCCGAGCCTGGCTTTGGCGGACTCGCTGCCGTAGCTGTCCAGGGCATGGGACAGCCGTTGCAGCACCTCCAGCTTTTCCTGCGGAGCGTGCGCGGGCAGGTTCTGATAGGCGTCCGCCAGTCTTTTGATGTCCTGCAAATGACTGCTGCCTGTCCATTCACTGCGCCCCAGCTTGCCGGGAAAGATGCTGAGGAAGTTGGAGAGACGGCGGCTCGACATTTCCTCTGGGGTCTTCTTGAGGAGGGCCTTGATGCCGGCCCGGCTGATGATCTGATCTGACTCGATGCCGCGGTCTCGAAGCGGTGCCATAGACTCCAGAGTCAGAGCCTTCCCCTTGACCCTGGCGGCAATGGAGGGATGAACGACCTCCGTCTGGGGCCCACCCTGCTCGGGGAGAGGAGCCAACTGGAGGCCAGTGGTGCGTTGAATGTTGTTGTTCAGGTTCATAGGATTTGGCAAAAGGCAAGGCTCTGCGGCTGCACCGGGGTGCGGGAAGGAGTTTGATCCATCAGATGCGGACGAAGCTGCCCATGGCCGGCTCATCCGCGATCTCGGATGCCCGGGCGACACCTGCAGAGTCAGCCACTCCGCCCGCCAGCCGCCCCTTCCAATGCACGGCCCAGTTCACGAACTGGTTCAGTACTTCCACGAACTCCTCGGTGGAGGCGTCGGCCAGCGCATAGCTGCGGTTGAGAAACACCTCGCCCGTCTCGCGCAGAAGGCCGAAAGAAGTGCCGGGGGCGATCTCGCTTTCGAAAAGTTGGGCCTCAAGCAAAACTTCGAGAAACACCTCCCGTCCGCTGGTGGGCACCGCCCCAAGGCTGGCGTACACGGCCACCGTCTCGTGATGGAAGGGGGACTTCTCCAAGAGCACAGTGAGCTGGTCATCCACCCGCAGGGCGGCCACGCCGGTATCAGCAGGCGCAAGAGATTCCAGGCCAAATTCTTGAGCGGTGAGGTCGAGCAGGTCTTCGAAGTTCATGTGTCGCTGAGAGGTGTAGGCGGCATTAGAAGCGCCGCATGCCCTCTACTCTGGCCCGCTGGGTGAAAAAGTTACGCCGCGGCCTGAAGAAACTGTAATTTTGTATGGACCCACATCCCTGACCGTTTGTGGTAGGCTTTGGTGACAATCTTGACGCAATGGTATGCCGCGCTATCGGTGCGGGTTTCGGGAAAGTTTCGAATGAAAAAGCTCATCCAAGAGATTGACCTTCACATAGTCGTTATGGGAGGACTGATCGCAGTTTTATACATCGGGCTACCCTCTACGATCACATTTGCCCCGGGAGAACCAAGGCTGCTTCCCTCTCTTGCTGTGGGGCTGGTGCCGTTGCTCCTCCTTTTAGGCCCGTCTATTCTCACGAGGACCAATGACTACAGAAAGTTGGGCAAGAATGCTCTACGGTATTGTGGAGTAAACACTCTGGTGGCAGTAATTTACGGCATAATCTGCGGACTGCAGTTCTTTGCAATGCCCTCTCGAGCCAAGTCTGACGTGAAAAGGAAACAGTCACCTCAAGTGCGGACCGCGTCGCTGCTTCAGATGAGCGTCCCGGGTTGAGCAACGAGAACATGCCTATGTGGCCCTGGCGATGATCAGACTACGGTTCGATCTGGCATCGAGAAGCCTGGACAACAAGAATGTCGGGCTGAAGCCCAACACTCCTTTAATGAAAACGAAACCCCAGACCTCGACTCAGGTCTTGTATCTGGGGTCTTCCCGTCTTGTGTCTCCGCCAAAGGCGGCCTACTTCAATGCCGCAGCA
>JBGGMQ010001109.1:0-2672 GCA_041287975.1 Verrucomicrobium sp.
TTTGACGGCACTGGGAACGTAAGAACCTTCTTTGAGGTGCTCCTTCACGGCGAGCAGCCGAATCTGGCTGTCTTTGGCGAAGTGTCCCACACTGATGCAGTCCACGCCACAGGCCCCTGCGTTGGACTGCACCTGTTCCCAAGCCATCTGGAGGGTTCTCTCCCCACAGATCTTGTCCATGAGGCTGAACCACACCTTTCCTTTGACCCCGTTTTGCAGGGCCTCCAGCATCTTCTCGGTCCACACCCCGTGTTTGGCCTTGTGTTTGATCCACAGGTCCTCTTCCCCTTGTCTATCCGTTGCCGGAACTGACGGGGAGATTGCTTCACGGCGTCCTTCCTTTGAAGCATCTGCTTTCCTGTCGCCCTTGGCTCCACCGGAGTTACCCGGGTTCAACGCTACTATGGCGGCTCTGACTCCTGTCAGGGGGCTTGCGCCCTCCTGTCCTGACAGGTCTCCTGTGTTCACAGTACGACCCTTGCCAGACATACCATCACCAATCACCCTAACCTCCCCAGCCACCACCTCCGTGTCTCGTGGTGACTGGATCTCGCTGCTGGACGCAACGACATGGCTTCGCCTTATAGAGGCAGGCTCGCCGGTAGGTTCTGGCCGAATCGTGTTCACTTGTATTACGGTCTGTCTGATTCTTTCCATTGCTTTCCACCCCGCCTCACGGCGACGCAGTTACTTCAAGTTCTCAGACGGTCATCGGCACCGCCTGGCCGGAGTCTTCCACTCCGAAGGGTTGTATTGCTCCACAGCGCACCTCCGAAAACGGCTTCGCCGTCAGGCTAGGGCGTCATTCATACAAGGGCATGTCCGGCTCTGTTTAAGCCTCAAACCTCATCAGTCAAAGTCGTCATCAATCGCGAGTTTATCCGTTTTGAACCTAGTGACTGTCTTGATCCACGATACCGAAGCCGTTCGCTCAAACCAGGCTGCGGAGCACCAAGGGTAATCTCGCGCATTTTCCACCAAGCGATGCTTTACCGCATTTTGGTGTACATAGTTCAGCCGCGCCAGGTACGACTTTTCAAAGGTGAGATGCTTGTCCCAAAAGTTGTGCCACACCTTACGACCTTGTGCTCCGTCAAGTCGGTTCAGAGTCGTTGCGGTCTCTCGATGCAACTCGGTGACGAGAACTCGAAGATCCGTCCCAGTACCAGCAGGGGCTGAAGGTGGAGACTGGGCAATGAAGTGGTAGTGATTTGGAAATACCGCCCAGGCCTCCAACTGCCATCCATGTTGGAGTGCTTTTTGCAGCAGGGCATTGTGAAGCAACTCCAGTCTCGTTGAGTCGCTGAAGAGTTGGGCTTTTAGGTAAGTGGCTCCTGTGATGAAATACGTCCCGTTTTCGCCTAGTCTGTGGGGAGGAGCGTGTGGCCAGAATATCGGCGAGGAAGATGGCACGTCCATGAAAAGGTTGTGTCAGTGCGTGGGTAAAACAGCGCTCAGTTTTTACCACGATAAGAACCTGAGGCAACTCAAAACCAGATTCCGCTCCCAACACTTGGCGACGAAGGAGCTTTGGAGTGCTGCGAGAATCGCAGCTTTGGCGAGGCCTGTTGGGGTGCAGGTGAGATTTTGCACCAGCAGCGAAGTCCCCGAGCCCTCGCCTGACATTTCCGCCGCCAAGTTCCTCATTTGTCCCAGGGCACTCATCTCCGCCAGCGAAAGCGGCGATTCTCGCACGCAATAGGGGTAGGAACGGCGCATTGGATTGCGCCGCCCCTCCCTCCAAACCGGACAGGCGGTTCTCCCGCATCCGGCTTTCCGTCAGCAATTGGCTCCTTTACGGAGACTGGAGTAAGAGCGTTCTTGGGCCTTTATCAGGCTGTAGAGCCCAAGCGCTTCAAAGTAGTGGTTGGGCCACCTTTGGTGGTCTTTGTCGCGGGCGCGACCTCGACCTTTGCATTGGTGGCGAAGGATGCTTCGCAATCGGCCTCGGGTCCATGCATCAAGCCTAGCCAGTGATGAGGGCGCCGCCTGTTGAAAGTAGCCGTACACGCCGCGTAACACGACATTTACCCGCGCAATGGTTGCGGGCAGGCTCCTTCCGATGGTGCGTTTGGTCATCGGCTTGAGATGGCCTTTGACCTTCTTCATGCTTTGAGGCCGGATGAACCGTTTGAGTTTACCATTGTGGCCGCTGCGCCAGAACTGATATCCCAGGAAGTTAAAGTGCGCCTTGGGTTGCCCCATGTCCACGATCTTTGTCTTCTCCGGGTGCAGCTCCAGACCGGCGTGCATCGTCCATTCTCGCAGGATCTCATAAGCTTCCTGAGCCTTCGTGGCGCTCTCACACAGGACGACCATGTCATCAGCGTATCGCACCATTTCGAACCCTTTTTGACTCATGCGCCAGTCCAGAGGATTAAGATAGATGTTGGCCAGCAGCGGACAGCCGAGCGGAGCGAGACAGATGCGACGAAGGAGCACCCGAAGGGCGAGCGGGAAGGGCGGCGGGAGCGAGTCAAATGACCCCGCCTTGCGGCGTGCCCTTGTCCTCATCCAAGCCTTCCACCCATTCCATCTGTTCCATGACTCCCTGCTTGAGCAGTGACTCCACCAGTTGCAGCACCTTCCCGTCGGAGATGTGCTCTTTGACCAGCGTCAGCAACCGCCCGTGCGGGATGCTGTCGAAGTACCCTTTGATGTCCACGTCCACC
>JBGGMQ010001110.1:0-4230 GCA_041287975.1 Verrucomicrobium sp.
TGGGAGGCTGCGGTGAGTCACACTAGGATCGGACGCCGGGAGTGAGATGCGCGGGTCAAAGGAGCGCCCTGATGAGTGCTTCAGGTGGTTGGTGGTGGGAGCTTGGGATGCGTTGCGGCCGTGTTGGCCAGCGAAAGTCAAGGGCCGAACATCGGCCGACGGGACTCCAGCACTCCCAGGAGGCAAGAGCAACGACATAGGCCGGCTGCCCTCGTCTTATTCGCTGTGTGCGCAGAATTTATTCTGCTGATGCTCGACGAGGGACGCTCGTTGCCGACATGGATGTCGGCGCACCCAGCGGGTTGTCGAGGGTATTGAAGAATGTGCAAGGGAGTCAGTGCGTTCTACGCGAGAGACACGACGCCTGAGCAGAATAAATTCTGCGCTCCCAGTAAAGGTGCTGCGGGAGGGGAAGAACATGGTATCGCGATTGGGTGGCACTATGCCCAAGCGCACCTGACGTTTTCCGGAGTTTCAATGAGGCGCGCGTCGCAGATTCTCGTGCAAACGGAGCCCCTCTGGCGGCGTTATAGGCTGTTCCCGCGTACCGACTGCTGCATGAACTCATCTCCCACTCCCTTGACCAAGCCCTCTGACACGGCGGAATCCGCCTCGTCTGCCGTCCACCTGCGCATTGGCATCCTTGGGGCCGGGCAGATGGGTGCGGTGGCAGCGGTTCTATTCCGAAGGGCCGGGCACGAGGTGCGACTGTGGGCGAGGAACGAGGAAAAACTCCGCCAATGCCAGGGCGTGCTGGACGCCACGGAGACGTTCCTCGATTCCCATCAGAGTTCCCCCTCAAGTCCAGGTGGGACGCTTCATCTTGAGCCAGATTTTGCAGTAGTGGACCAGACTTCCGACGCCATTTTGGAATGCGTGGTCGAGGACATGGTGAAAAAGAGCGCGCTGCTCAGTCAGCTTGCCAGTTGCCGGGAGCGCCAGGCGCTGGTCATGACCTGCACGAGCGCGCTTTGCATCACTGAACTCGCGAAACTCAGTGGCCTGGAGAAGGTGCTGGTGGGCGCACACTTCTGGAATCCGCCCCATCTCATTCCCGTGGTGGAGGTCATCGCCGGAAAAGAGTCACCAGAATCTCACGTGAGCCGGGCCTGCGAACTGCTGAAGCAGGCAGGCAAGATCCCGGTGCGCTGTGCGGATGTTCCCGGCTTCATCGGCAACCGTCTCCAGCATGCCATGTGGCGGGAGGCTCTGGCCTTGGTGGATGCCGGGGTGTGCTCCGCGGAGGACATCGACAAAGTGGTGAAGTGGACCTTTGCCCTTCGTCTACCGGCCTTGGGCCCCTTCGAGAACATGGATCTCGTGGGTCTGCGCCTCGTGGAGAGCATCGAGCGCTACCTGCTGCCTGACCTGGCTGCGAATGGGGAACCTGCCAAGGCCCTCACGGAACGCCTGGCCGAAGGGGCCACTGGCATGGAGGCGGGACGAGGCTTTTACGACTGGTCCCAACGCGACGCGGCGGAGGTCGTGGCGCTGAGGGATCGACAGATTGCGCGACAGCTGCAATTCCTCCGCGAGGAAGGCGTACTCGACCCTCCGACGCCGTGAGCCACCCCACGCCGGCACCCCGCTATTCTTTATTGATCAGTCTTCCATCCGCATTCATGAAACAACATTTGCCCTACCGCATGCCGCTCCTCCCTCTGCTCCATCCGCTTCGCACTGCTTTGCTAGCCCTCGCGATGGTTGCTACTTTTCGTCAAGGAGTCCGTGGCGAGGAAGCCCCGGCTCCGGTCCAACGAGTCAGCGATGTCATCTACACCAAGCACGATGGCGTGGCGCTCACAATGGACATCTTCAAGCCCGCAAAACCCAATGGCGCAGGGGTCATCAAAATCATCAGTGGAGGCTGGAAGTCGAACCACAATGGCATCAATGATGGCGGCTGGCCCCAGGCTGGGTACACGACGTTTGTCGTGGTACACGGCACACAACCGCGCTTTCACGTGGACGAAATCGTAGCGGACCTGAATCGTGCGGTGCGGTTCATCCGGGCCAATGCTGCGCAGTATGGGGTGGATCCGAACAAGCTGGGTGTGACGGGCAGCAGCGCCGGCGGACATCTCAGCCTGATGCTGGCCACTCGTGGTGGCGCAGGTGACGCCAAAGCCAAAGATCCCGTGGATCGCGAGAGCAGCGCCGTGAACGCGGTGGCTTGCTTCTACCCACCCACGGACTATCTGAACTGGTTTGGACCAGGAGACAACGCCGTGGGCATTGGCCGCCTTGCCGCCTACAAGGATGCCTTTGGACCTGTGGCCGACACCGCTGAGGGACGTGAGAAGCTGGGTCGCGAGCTTTCCTCACTCTACTGGGTGCATAAGGAACAGCCTCCCGTTTTCATCGTGCATGGCAATGCTGATCCCCAGGTGTCCCACACGCAGTCTGTTCGCTTCCACGAGAAATGTCAGCAAACAGGAGCAAAGTGCGAAGTCGTCATCCGCGACGGCGCGGGCCACGGCGGCTGGCAGGAGATGCCGCAAGATACCGCACGCATGGTTGAGTGGTTCAATTTGCAATTGCTGGGCAAAGAGGCTGCCACACCCTTCAAGCTGGGCATCACCACGCTGCCGAGCACGCCCGGGAAGAAACCAGTGCCGGCCACTCCGGTCACACCGAAACAATAGCCGGAGCCCAACTCTTTTGACTGGTGCCGGGTGTCTCGCGACATCCGGCATTTTTTATGCATACAATGAAAAATTCACCTTGTTGCACGGCGCGTTTTTTGCTCTGTTTGCTATTTGATGCCATAAATTTATAAAGGGGGTCACCGCCTGGCTCCGGCTGACACGACAACTGGGTACGTCGACACGCATGCGCCATGAAAATTCTCTGGATACACGCTGGCTCTCAAAAAAGGTTCAACCGCGCAGGATGGAAGCAATGGCACACCGAACTGGAATCCGAATTGCAAGCAGCCGGCCTGGAAACCCGCACCTCCGTCAGCGAGCACTTCGCCAGTGGCTGGGAGGAGCCGGAATCGTGGGGAAATGAGTCGGAAGCGCTTCAGGCGGTGGCGGAACTGGCCCAAGGACTGCCGGTGAGCGGAGTGGCCACTCTGCTGCGCGATCCCAATACCATCACGGTGGAATCAGCCCTGATGGGACGTGCGGCTCAGATGATCACCACATGGACAAAAGACAGTGCGTTGCGAAAACAGCTTCGCTGTCAATTGAGGGAAGAACTTGCCACATGGTCGCTGCCAGACGGAGAGGGCACAGAGCTCAAGATTCTATTGGCCCACGGCCTTGGTTCGTTGATCGCCTACGACACCCTTTTGAGCAATCCTGACCTTGGCAAAGACCTCCTTCTCCTGACATTTGGATCTCACCTCGGACATCCCGCCGCACGCAACGTCTATGGGGGAAGATTGCAGCCTTTGGAGGTGAAACATTGGTACAATCTCCACAACCCACACGACAGGATGTTCACCTCCGCTTTGTCGCTGGTGGATCCGCGCTTCACCGAAGTAAGAACACCCTTTGCCTACAGCGATGGCGACCTGAACCACGCCCCCATCATAACGGGGCGTGAAAAAGACGCTTATCTGGATCATCCCGTGGTCAGGGAACTGGTCTGGCCCGCCATCCTCAACGCGGGGACTTCTGCCAAGGCAAAAAAAGTGAGCAAAAGTGCAACCGCAGCCCAAGGTGTCTTCCAACCGTCACACCGGGCACTGCTCATTGGCATCGACACGTATCAACATTCTGGCATTCCTGAGCTGAAAGGGTGCATCAATGACACTTACCTGGTCAGCTCTGTTTTGCAGGAGTGTGGCATGCCTCCTGAGCAGATACGAGTCTTGCACAACGAACGTGCAACAGCGAGTGAGATCAGGAAAAGGCTCCACTGGCTGCTGGAAGGAGCAAGCGCGGGAGACACACGTCTGCTGTACTTTAGCGGCCATGGTACTCAGCTCGACTCGTACAGCACGGGAGAGGTTGTGGACCGTCAAGACGAGTGCCTGGTCGCCTGGGACTATGCCTTCAGCCGGGATACAGGCATCCTGGACGACGACATCTGGCGTCTGTACGCCCAACTGCCGTATGATGTGAACTTTTTCGCCATCATGGACTGCTGTCATGCTGGTGGCACACACCGTGGGCAGCAGAGGGTTCGAGGCATCAATGCTCCTGGCGATGTGCGACACAGGGGCGTGAAGTGGAACGAAAGTGCAAAACTGTGGGAGGACCGGGCTCTGCAGCCGGTGCT
>JBGGMQ010001111.1:0-8901 GCA_041287975.1 Verrucomicrobium sp.
TGATGGCGAGGCTGTCATTGAGCTGGTCTGCGCGGATCACGAGCTCTGCGCCGCTGGCGGCCTGGATGCCTGTGCCGCCCGAGATGGTGGCGCCACCGGCAACATTGCCCGATTTCAGGATGCCATTGACCGTCAGGGTCGCACCCGTGTTGAGTGCGAAGTTCGTGTTTCCACCGAGGTTCAAGGTGGTGAACGTGGCGGTGTCCTGCGCCGTGACGGCTCCGGTCGTCTGCACATGCGTTCCGGTCAAAGTGGTGCCTCCCGCAAAAGTGAAGGCCCCGGAATCAAAGCCGTACTGGAGATCACGGACATAGCCGGTGGCGTCATAGAAAGCGTAGGTGCTCCCGCCGTAGAAAGTGCCCTGATCGATGAACGACCCGGCGGTGACGCCACTGGTGAGCACAATCTTGTTGGTCGTGCCATTGGCACCTCCAGAGATCACAAAGTTGGCTGTCGCTCCGGCGGTGCGGGCGAAGGAGGCAAAGGTCAGCGTGGTGTTGCCACTGCCTCCATAAGTGGAGGTCACCGTCCCCTCACCCACTGAGAAGATCAACGCCCCCATGCCCTGGCTGCTACCTGCGGCTTCATTGAACTCGATGGCACCTGTTCCCGCAAAAGTCAGGGCAGTACCCGTGGTGCCATTCAGGGATCCCGTCGTGCCGTTGCCCACCTTCAAGAGACCGCCGCGGACGGTCGTGAGGCCGGTGTACGTGTTGGCTCCTGTAAGCTGCATGGTGCCAGCGCCTGCCTTGGTCAATGCCCCACCTGTGGTGACACCCTGGGCCCAAACAAGCCTGGCAGACACCAGCAGGTCTGTGCTCGCACTCGCAGTGGCATCTGCCACCTGAAAAGTGATGGTCTCTTTGAGCATGACCCCGTTGGCCACCGTGTCTGTCACGTCCGTGTTGATCGTGGATACATTGGTGCCGCCTACGGTGACAGTGTTGGACAAGATCATGCCCTGATACAGGTTGCTGAAGCCATTGCCGGTGGTCAGCGTGCCGCCGTTCATGGTGATGGGCCCCAGAACATTGGCATCCCCGCCACCCACCCCACCGCCGACGGTGGTCACGGCCGTCCGGACCACGCCGCCCTGATTGATCACAATCCGCATTTGCGGAGTCGATGACGAGTTGCCCATGGTGTTGCCATTGGCCAGGAGCAGGGTTCCTCCGCTGTTGACGGTCAAGACACGTCCCGCAGTCTGGGTGTTGCCCAATGCCGTAGTGGTAGGATTACCCGCGTTACGATTCAGCGCTGTGGTGAAGGTGCCGCCATCCACCACAATGTTGCCGGTGAACGTGCTGAGAGCGTTGAGCGTCAAGGTGCCTGTCCCTGTCTTGATCAGGTTTCCCGCTCCACTGATCACTCCAGTAAAAGTCGTGGAGGCGTTGTTTGCGCCGACCGTCAGGTTCACGTTGGTGGCGTTCACATCCGTCAGCGCGAGCGCCCCGCTGCCTGCCAGACCACCCACATTGAAGTTCAGCACACCTCCGCCGAAGGTCACGCCATTGGCCACGTTGATGGTCAGGGTGCTGTTCTGCACGGCATTGGCATTCGCGAGCCTGAGCACTCCTGCCGAGATGGTCGTGGTTCCTGTGTAGGTATTGGCCCCAGTCAGCACCCAGGTGCCCGCGCCGGTCTTCGTGACGGCCACAGAGGTCGCGCCGCCATTGGAAACAACTCCACTCAAAGTGCCGCCGCCTGCACCCGTCAGCGTCAGGGTCTTCACCCCGGCCGTGCCGCCAGTGCCGCCGCTGATGGCACCTGCAAAATTGAGCAGGGCTGTCGTGTTGTTGTTAGTGAAGGTGTAACTCTGCGAGGTGGCATCTGTGCCCAGCAGGAGGGCGGCATTGATGAGCTGGTTGTTGATGAGGGCGGCATTCATCGTGATGCTGCCGCCATTGCCCAGCGTCAGCGTCTGACTGCCCACTGAGCCTGACCCCAACACATAAGCGGAAGCCTGGCTGGTGTCGAAGAGCACCGACTGGATCGTCACTCCGGCACCGAGATTGATGACGGTGTTGCCGCTGCCCGTGCCATTAAAGGTGGCGGAATCTCCTGCGCCTGGCGTTGCATTGATGTCCCAGTTGGCAGTGCCAGCCCAGGTGCTGTCCAGGCTGCCGTCCCATACGCCCGTGGCAGCCTGGGCGAGCTCTGATGCTCCCAACACCGCCGCGAGAATGATGGCCACCACAGCGCGCAAGGGACGCCGCGTGGTATCATTTCGCCAATCGCGATTCCCGATCGGAGTCAGGCTCGTCATGGCATTATCATTACATTGGCAACGGCGGAAGAGCATTGAAGGGCAGGTTGGAGTCGTTCCTTGAAGATTCAGTGAAGTGACCTGGATCATAGGGAAACCAGGCCCGGTCCGTCTCTAGAACATATGTTCTACCGGGCTCGGGAGCGGCAGGTGCCTCATCGCGCACAGAAGGCGAAAGCCCTGTAAAGATGTGGATGCTTGCATGACACCATCATCGCGGCCCCGTATCGAAATGGCTTGGCCCCGTCAGTCCACTTTTGGTATGAATCCGCCTCCCCCGGCTGCGCACCTTCTCACTCCACGTCTTTTATTTCATAGATCCTTCGTTCACCTTCCGCCCGGATCTATGAGGCCTGACAACGCCGCTTGCGGAAGGCCATCGGCGTCTCGCCCGTATGAATGCGAAACTGCCGCGTGAAGGCGCTCTGGTCGTAAAAGCCGTTGTCCTGAGCCACTTCCGCCACCGTCTTGTCGGAGCCCAGGAGTTCGTCACTGGCCGCCTGGATGCGGGTGCGGATGACGAACTCCTGGACGCTCATGCGGAAAATCTCCTGAAACCTCCGGTTCAACTGCCGCTCCGAAATGCTGGCAAGACGGGCCATCTCCTCCACGGGGATGCGCTCCCGGTAGTGGGAATGGACATAGACCACCACCCGCTGGATCTGCCGGTCAGATGCTGCGCTTCCTGGCGCGCCAAAGTAAGGGCGAACGATCCCCATGACTCCCACCGCCACGCCGGACGCGTCATAGATGGGCAGTTTCGTGGTAAGGAACCAGTCCTTGGCCCGGGTGCGGGCGTACAAGGCCTCCACCTTGTTGATGATAGGCTGCCCGGTCCTCATCACGCGAAGATCATCCTCACGAATGACGCGGGCCACAGTGACGGGATGGATGCTCTCATCCTTGGCACCCAGGAGTTCCTCCTCATCCCTCACGCCGATCCTGTCCAGCGTGCCCCGGCTTACGGCGATGAACCGGCTCTCGCGGTCTTTGGCAAAGAAATCCGTGTCAGGCAGGTACTCAAACAGTGAGCCCAGCTGCCTGGCCACACCGGGCTGCGCCAGGAATCTCGCCTGAAAGTCCCGGGGCGACACCTTGGCAGCACTGCCTGAGACAGCGTGGGATTCATGGCTACGGAAGGGAGGAGAAGGCCGGCTGATGGTCATGCGGCTGCGGGGTGAGGGGGCGACTGGGTGCCATCGGGCCCTTCATCCAACCCTCGCCCGACAGGTTCGATCTCCAGCGTAAGCTGACCCGCCGCGGGTCTCTACAGAACAAATGTTCTGTTTTTTCGAAGTCTGGTATGATGCAGAATCGATGTTCCATATTCGCCCTCCCGCCATGCCAGACAACTACCCCCTCCACCCTCCCTTGTGGACGCTGCTGGGCATGGCATGGGTGCTGGCGGCACTGCCCGGAGTCTGCCTGGCACAGCTTCCCATGGCGGGAGACTCCCCGTGGCTTTCCCGTGTGTGGAAGGTGGATGACGGCCTGCCGAACAACGATGTGACGGCCGTGACTCAGGCTGCTGACGGAGCCATGCTCTTCGCCACGCCCAACGGCCTGGCCCGCTACGATGGCTGGCGCATGCAGGACAAGACCAGCCTGCTGGAGGAAATCCCCAGATCTGGAGTCAAAGGCCTGCTCTCCGCCAGGGACGGTGCCTTGTGGTTCATCCGGGGGGATTTGAGCCGTCATCAAGAGGGGAAAACCATCGTCATCGGCAAGCAGGACGTGGGCTCCGTCCGGGGGCCAAACGCTTTCTTCGAGGCGACGGACGGCACTATCTGGATCAGCTATGAAAACGGCTGGATTTTCCGCGTAAAGAAGGGACAGGTCCACGTGGCCGCCGTCGCGTTAGGCTTCAGCCAGCCCCAGCCTCAGCCGCCCGTGTCCATGGTGGCCGAGGGGCACGACGGCACCATCTGGGCCACAGGTCCGCAGGCGCTCTCGAAGTGGACCGGGGACCGGTTCGTACAGGTCGCACCCCTGCCTGCGGGGCCCAGCGCCATCGCCGGAGCGAGAGAGAGAGGCGTGTGGATCATCAACCGGGGAGACTTGCTGCGGTTCACGGAAAAACAAGGCGTCACCCCAGTGACACGTTTGCCCCCCCAGCCTCCCGGATACCGTCCGTCTGCGCTGCTGGAAGATACGCGGCACCGGGTGTGGATTGGCAGTTACGTGGGGGGCCTCTACTGCTGGGCAGACGGCAAACTCCAGCCGGCTCCCCTCTCCAACTCGGACGTGTGGTCGATGAAGGAGGACCACGAAGGAAACATCTGGGTGGGCACGGGAGGAGGAGGAGTGTGCCTGGTGCACAGGCGGCTGCTGGAGCTGCTGCATGAGCCAGAGTCGCCCATCTCCCAGACCGCGCGGAGCATGTGCCTGGACCGCCAGGGCAATGTCTGGATGGCGATGCAGACGGGAGAGCTCTACACCCGGCAGGCAGGCAGGTGGAAACATCTGACCGCCCCCCAAGACTGGCCCGGGCCCCTGGCCACCTGCGTCACTGCGGATGCCACAGGCAACGTCTGGATCGCCTCCAGCCAGGACAGACTGGTTCGATGGAACAATGGCCAGCATCACGTGGAGCCGCTGCCGCCAGCATCACCAGGGAAGTCCCGCATTCGCGCCATTCATGCTTCATCCACCGGCCGTCTCTGGCTCTTCCGCAGCGATGCCGTGGTCACGGGCTGGCCCGGACGCTGGCAACAACTTCTCACCCCCGGCGGATGTGGGGACGTCACCTCCCTGGTCGAGGCGGGAGATGAGGCGCTCTGGGGCGGCACGAACAAAGGCCGGCTGCTCAAGCTCACGCCCACAGGGGTGGCAGATGTCACCCCTCCCGGTCTGGCCAGCAACTCCCTGCGCACCTTGTTGAGCGCACAGGATGGCGCGCTGTGGATGGGGACTGACGGCAGTGGCATCTGCCGGTGGAAGGACGGCAGGCTCGCCGTGATCGGGCCCGCTCAGGGGCTGCGCCATGAGGTCGTCTCCCAGATGGTGCTGGATGGCAGGAACCGTCTCTGGGCGGCCGGAGACCGGGGCATATTCCTCCTCGACATGGAGGACCTCAATGCAGTCGCCGACGGCACGAAACCCATGGTGCGCTGCCTGGCGTTCGGCACGGACGATGGCATCCCCAGCATGCAGGCCAACAGCGGCTACCATCCCAACACCCTGACGGACTCCGACGGACGCATCTGGTTCGCATCCCGCAGCGGAGTGGTCATTGCCGATCCCTCCATCCCGGGCGGCAATACGGCTCCACCACCGGTTGGCATCGAGGAAATAATAGCCAACGGCACCCTGGCGTGGGAGAACATCCCTGCCGCCGGCCAGGCGGTGCGCGTCGGCCCGGACATCCAGAGCCTGCGGCTGCAACTGAGCGCAAAGAGCTTCACCGCCCCGGACAACGTGCTGCTCCAGCACCGCCTCTCCGGGGTGGACCAGGACTGGGTCACCACCCCGCGGGACCGGGTCGCTGCGTACAACCGGCTGGGTCCCGGAAACTACACCTTCGAAGCCCGGGCGATGAACAACGACGGCGTCTGGAGCCGGAAGAATGCCACCATGAGCGTTGCCATCGTGCCCGCGCTGTGGGAGCGGACGTGGATCCAGGTTCTGGCCGGGACCCTGGCAGCAGGGATGCTGGCCCTCATGATCAACGCGATCAGCACCTGGCGCATCCGCCGGCAGAATGAGATCCTCAGACACGAGGTGGGGCTGCGGGAGGAAAGAGCCCGCATCGCGCGCGACATGCATGACCAGGTGGGTGCCAGCCTAACGGAGCTCTGCATGCTGTCTGATCTGGCCCAGGAGGACCGGAACAATCCCGCCCATCTGGACCGCCTGGCACGCACGGCACGCAAGGCGGTGGCGGACATGGATGAGATTGTCTGGGCGGTGAATCCTGAGCACGATGATCTGGCCAGCCTGCTCGATTACATCGCACAACAGGCGCTGGACCAGACGGGCCCCGCCGGGCTGCGCTGCCGGCTGGACCTCCCAGAAGCCTCCCCCAACCGGCCTCTCACGGCGGACTTTCGCCATCACACTCTGCTCATCGTGCGTGAGGCCGTGAACAATGCCATCAAGCATGCCCAGGCCACGGAGGTGCGGATCCAGGCCAGTCTGGGCGGGCAGTCTCTCTCCCTTTCCATCACGGACGACGGGCGGGGCATGCTCTCTCAACTGCCAGCCGCACCGGGCAACGGGCTCAAGAACATGACCTCCCGCGCTGCAGACCTGGGCGGCACGTTGAAGGTCGCCAGCGTCACAGAAGGCGGCACCTCCGTCCACTTCGAACTTCCCTGGCCGCAACGACTGCCCCTCACATGAGCCATCCCCAACCCGCCACCGTCATGCCCATCCAAGTATCCATCGTTGAAGACGACAAGACCACCCGGGAGCACTTGATGTCCATCATCAATCGCGGCGAGGGGCTCGTGTGCACCCATGCCTACGCCTCCGCTGAGGAAGCCATCCGCGAGGTCCCAGGTGCCCCGCCCGACGTGCTGCTGGTGGACATCAATCTGGGAGGGCGTTCGGGCATCGAGTGCACCGCCGTGCTCAAGTCCACCCTGCCCAAGCTCCAGGTGCTGATGGTGACCACCTATGATGACACGAAGATGATCTTTGAAGCGCTGCGTGCCGGGGCCAGCGGCTACATCCTGAAGCGCACGCCCGCGGCTGGCATCGTGGAGGCGGTGGTCGAAATCCACAACGGCGGTGCCCCGATGTCCGTCCCCATCGCCCGCAAGGTGGTCTCCCACTTTCACAACGAGAGCCGCCGCGACGTGCGGGAGCGCCCTGAGTTCTCCGGGCTCACACCGCGGGAGTTTGAGATCCTCACCCAGCTGGCCACGGGGCTCCAGTACAAGGAAATAGCCGACCAGCTCGGCATCAGCACCAGCACGGTGCGCGGGCACCTGCACGTCATCTACGGGAAGCTGCATGTGCAGACCCGCACGGAGGCCGTCATCAAGTATCTGGGCCACCGGTAGCTGCGGAAGACGCAGCGGTGGAGCAACGAAGGTTTAATTCCGAACACGTCCCTGAGTTGAACTACGCCCGCGCCTTGCGCCGGTACTGGCGGAAGGCCTGGGGAGTCTCCCCGGTGTGAATGCGGAAGTGCCGGGTGAAAGCGCTCTGGTCATAGAAGCCGTGCGCACAGGCAATGTCCGCGACGGATTTGTCCGTGGCCAGCAGCTCGTCACTGGCAGCCTGGATGCGGGTGCGCATGATGAACTCCTGGGCGCTCATGCGGAACGTTTCCTGAAACCTGCGGTTCAGCTGGCGGTCAGACAGATGGGCAATGCGGGCCAGCTCTGCCACGGGGATGCGCTCGCGATAGTGCTGGTGGATGTGCTCCACCACCCGCTGAAGCTGGTGATCCTCGACCCCGCCGCTGGTGCCAGGCCGGTAGGGGCGGACAAAACCCATGACGCCGATGACCTTGCCCGCAGCGTCAAAAATGGGCAACTTCGTGGTGAGGAACCAGTCCTTCGCCCGGGTGCGGACGAAGAGGGCCTCAACACGGTCAATGATGGGCTGGCCCGTGCGCATGACCTGCAAGTCGTCCTCCCGAATGGCCTTGGCAATGGAGGGCGGGTGAATGATGGCGTCGGATACGCCGAGGTATTCTTCCTCACTCTGGGCTCCGATGCGGCGCAGCATGCCGCGACTTACCGCGACAAAGCGGCTCTCTTCATCTTTGGCGAAATATTCCACATCCGGCAGATAGTCGAAGAGGGCGCGAAACTGCTGGGCATCCCCCATACGGTGGAAGAAGGCAGCTTGAAACTCGCGCGGAGTTTCACGGGGAGCGTGGGTAGAGCCACAGTTCACAAGGATGGTGGAAGAACCGGCACTGGACTGGGGGAGGAATTCTTGCGTCATGGCACGGTGAGCACTCGCCCGGGGGTTCCACGCTCCTCGTCCCAGACCCACGAATCACCGGACGAGACAATTATGCTGGGTTTCCCAACCGTTGACTTGTGCGCATCGGCCAACATTTAGTAAAAGATGGCCCTCGGCGCCTGTCGCCAGATGCCAACAATCTGCCCTTGCAGCTGACAACGTGAGGAGGCACTAACTGCGCTTCTGCGGCGTGGCCACGCTGCAAGGCTGCAAGGCGTGGTAGTCTCCTGAACTCAGGCTACCGCTGACCGGGCAGCCACCATAGACCTTCAGCTAGAGCCTGCCAAGGGACCTCGGGTGTCGCAGGGGGAGACCGCAGCAACTCCTTCGGAGTAGAGCGCGTCTATTCATACCCAAGGTAGACTCGCTGGAAGCTCGTCCAACCTTGGGCTTGTAGCAGTATCCCCTTCGGGGAAGAGCTTCGGCGTGATGGAGGGGCGGTTCCTTGGCTGCCACCCTAATGGCGTGGCAGTTGGTTTGTTCTCCTCACGTCGACTGCTGCGGGGCCCGGTTTTGGAAGCGCTGTGAGGCGGGGAACGCCAAATCTGCCAGTGAAACTTTAGGCAAGCTGACGAAATGGCTCGCGCAGACAGCGTCAGCCCCCAGGCCTCCCCTTCTGCCTCCAGACGTCACAACCTGCCCATGTAGCTGACGACGTGAGGAGGCACTAGCTGCGCTTCTACCGTGTGGCAACGCTGCAAGGCGTGGTAGTC
>JBGGMQ010001112.1:0-12438 GCA_041287975.1 Verrucomicrobium sp.
AAATCCATCCAGGCATTCATCCTGGATGTCTGGCAGGAGGATCATGGTGGCTGGGCCACGATCATCAGCGTGGCCTTACTTCTTTTTGGGGCCACGACGGTTTTTGGAGAGCTCAAGTCCGCGCTCAACACCATCTGTGGAGTCGTCATCAGACCCGGACGCCCATTCCTGACGATGGTCCGGGACCGCATTCTTTCCTTCTCCATGGTGCTAGTGATCGGCTTCCTGCTGATGACCTCACTCCTGGTGAGCACCACGCTCACAATAGCCACCAAGTACTTCAGCCGATGGGTGCCGGTGCATCCCGATTTGCTGGCATGGTGCGACGTTGGAATCTCTCTGGTGGTGATAAGCGTGTTGTTCGCGCTCATTCTGAAGCTGCTCCCAAATGTTCATGTGAATTGGGGCGATGTATGGCTGGGCGCAATTGTCACCGCGGGACTTTTCACCATTGGCAAAGCTGCAATTGGCTTGTACCTCAGCACCAGCACTGTAGCCTCCAGCTTCGGTGCTGCAGGCTCCGTGGTAGTTGTCCTACTATGGGTGTATTACTCTTCGTGCATTCTGTTTTTCGGCGCAGAGTTCACAAAGTGCTACACCCGCAAGTATGGCTCTGGAGTAAGGCCGAACAGCCGGGCCATGCTGCTGACAGAGGCGATTCTCAAGCAAGTGGCGGAAGAACAGAAGATCGCGAATAGGATCAAGCCTCGTCCTGACACTGACAAAGCTCAAAGCGAGGACAAAACACCCGCGAGGCGTGCTTAGTAAGAAGCTGCAGGAGTGTAAATTACTCGCTTGATTGTCGCAGAGACGGAGTGCCTGATGCCGATTGCCAATTGGCGGCACAGCAGATTGCCAATCGGCGCTACTGGGAGCGCTAGCCATCCGCCGGGAAGTCCAGGCCGGGCACCTGCGAAACTGAGCCAGGAACAGAGGCGAGCACTGCCCCTTCTCCAACTTTGGTGGTCGCAGGCTGCTTCTTGTCGTCTGAAGATTCAGAGTCGATGTGCGCGTCTGTCTCTGCCTGCGCCTTGAGAGCAGGAGGCAGATGATACTTCGCCTTGGCCAGTTGACCAAGCCCTAGAGAAATGGCGACACGACAGATGTTCTGGCGAGTCAACCCCGTCTTCTGACTGGCGAGCTCAAGCTGCTGCAAGGTGGCCTCTGGGATGCGAAGCTGGAAAGTGTGCTGGTTTTTCATGAACCGGGGTGAGTGTGAGGTGAAAGTGTGAAAGCCCGGGATCTCTGACCCAACCTGACCTGACTGATTCCCCGGGCTACGGTTTGAACAGACTCCTGCTCTACGACCAAGGATCGTCCATACGGAGGTGGGTGGACGTCTGCGTGCATTCAGGCGGGTATTTTACCTCCATCCCACTGTCATGCGTCCAGCCTCAATCTGCGGACCGATATACGGGCAACCCCCAACCTGATTCTTTACCATGAGCGTCGATCCTCAAACCCCCACCCCTGCTCCCCAGCCCTGGCCCACGGATCCCACACCTGCTGAACCTCCACCCCCACCAGCGCCACCTGCACCGATGCCGGAACCGGCCGATCCATCACCCGCAGAGCCACCGAACGTGCCCCCCATCGTAGCATGAGCGTGTTGCAATGAGATGACCCGATCTGTTCACCATGGCACCTCCAGATTCCCTCCCGCTCCACACCCCTGCTCACGCCAGCCAACGTGACGGCGGATCTCCGGCGACTCCCCGCCAACTGGCCTACCTAAGCTACATGGGCATGACGATCAGGGGCGCAATGAGTGAAGCACGGGCGGCGGAGGCAATCCGCACCCTGGAAGACGTCGAAAACTACGAGCAATGGAGGCAACTCGTGGAGAAAAAAAGTGAATGGCACACAGACCGCTTTCTGCTGCACCCAGAACTTTTCAGCAGAGAATTCAAAGCCTACTATCAGGACGAGCTGCCAGACATCCTCACCAGCTACGTGCGCAGCCAGTCGCCTGAAGCGGCGAAGCTGATAACCCCTTTGGACATCCGCGAGACGATGGAGCACCTCTCCGCCCAGAATACCTCGTGGTGGCGGAGCCCACGAAGGCAGCATCTTTTCCTGATGGAGCTGGTCATGCACCATCCTGCCCTGAAAGCACAGACTTCCCCTGAACAGCCCTCACTCCTGCAAGGTCTGTTCCGGCAAGCCCAGCAATTTTTCTCGAGCGTCAGGCAGTCCCTACGGTCCCTGTGGAGCCGACGTTCGGGCGCATGAAGCAGTTCACGGCGAAGCTATTGCTCAAGACGAAGGGCCCTGTGAATGACACGCAACGTGCCCATCACGCACGAATTAAGGGCAAGCACTGAAATCCTCACCCCCCTTCTTCTCGTGAAAGCCAAAACTTCCCCTGTCGTAACCAAGTCAACCCACCCCGCAGACGACGTGGCGGACTATATGCCTGAAGTTGATCCCGTGGACAGCATTGTGGACGACCTGGCACAACAGGACACGATGCCCTCAGGAGCCAGCGAGGCTCTAGAAGGCTACCCTGAAGCGAACATCACTGCACATCCGGGTGGGCCCGAGCGCGATGACGCTGGCGTGGAAAACGGCGAGCGGGTGGCGCGAGTGCCCCTGGAAGACGAAACCCAGATCAGCGATGAACTCGTACATGACGGCCTCGACGAAGCGGACGAGGAACTTCGCGATCTGGAAGACGATGAAGGGGAGGAAGAAGAGGCTCTCTGAATGTTCGATGTAGAGCGGGCAACCCATCTTGCCGCTGCACCTTCCGACGCTCCCGGCCCGGGCCAATCCGACCCGAAGCGATTATTTCGTCGTGCACGAATTTTCAAGCAGCGAACGTGGCCACGCTGGGATTGAAATAGGTGGCACCACTGCGGATGGCATAGATCGCCTCCAGCAATTCATCGGGGGAGGTGTTCTTGTTCACATAGCCACGGGCTCCAGCATCGCGGGCCCTCTCTGCATAGATTGTTTCCTCGTGAGTCGACACCATGAGAATCTTAAGATCTGCATAGTGATTGAGGGCCTGGTGGATGAGATCGTAGCCATTGCCGTCTGGCAAATTCACATCCACGATGAGCACGCCCGGTTGCTGCCGATGAAGCGACTCGAGACCGATGGCGATGGTGCCCGCGCTCCACGCGAAAGTGAGGTCGGGGGCATCCTCAGCAATACTGCGAAAGACAGCGCATATGATGGAATGATCATCAACTACCGCGATGGGCAGGGCCGCACTGAAGGCAGGAGTAGAGTGTGACATGAGGTGCGTGCGAAAGTGGTGATATCTTGAACCCTTCTCGGACTCGACCATGGAGGGAGACGATGACAGAAAAGAACGGTCAGATGAAGCGATGATTGGACAATGAACTAAGACTTTCCGTTGATACGCTTTCCACCGTCAGCGCGGTCCGGCAGAAATCGTCTCCAAGCGAGGGTTGCAGCTTCAGATTGCCTCCCAGACGGAGCCAGCGTCTAGTACTGAACATCAGAAACCGCCCTGACGCACCAGAGGCATCGGGACGGTTCCGGAAAAGCTCGGCCTTCAGCCGAAAAAATGATCGCCAGAGTCGCAGGCGAACATCAGGCAGCCTCCTGGCAGATGTAGGACCGCCCCAGCTTCCGAACGGCGAGCTCAATGCGGGTCTTCACGGTACCCAAGGGCAGAGAGAGACGTGCGGCGATCTCGCGCTGGCTGAGCCCCTTGAAGAAGGTGAGTCGCACGGCGACACCCTGCTCTTTGGGCAGCTCCTGGATCAATCGGTCCAGCATGCTCTGAAGCTCATTGTGGCGCACTTCCTGATCTACGACGGAGGTCGCCTCAAGGCGATGCACTTCCGGGCGGGAGGCGAGCTCATAACGATTGGTGGCGCGCTGATAGGCGGAGAGCTGGCGAACACGATCCAAAGCGCGGCGACGGGCGATGGTAATCAACCAGCCGAGGAGCTTGCCTTTGTGCGAGGAGAACGTGCTGGCGTGCTTCCAAACCTGAATGAACACATCCTGAAGAACGTCATCAGCATCTGCATCAACACCCAGCACGCGAGTGATCACGCCCCGCAAGACGCCACGATGGCGGCGGTAGAGTTCCTCCAGTGCTTTCTGCGACTGGCCCTCCACGATTTTACCCATCAATTCTTCGTCGGAAAGCTGTGACAGATTCTCGCTAAGGGTGGTGGGGAAAGGTAAGGTGTTCATGGGAGGTGTGGTGAAGATCTGTGGCAAGTCACGGTCCTGAGCAGGACCCCGGATTCACTCCCTCTCCTTGCATTCTGCATGCCACCTGCACATCGGCATTCACAACATACTCTCCTTCAACACTATACGCAATTCACCCCAAATCCAGAAACGTCATCAGCCCTGGGAAAATCATGCAAAATGCCACTCTCTTCCGTGCATACCCTTGCATGTTGCAAGATGGCCTGTGTTTTACGGCTGCGGAAGGATGGCGAAATGGAGGAAGCGTCTGACTGCTGCTAAGATCGCAGCGCACTCGTGAGGTGCGTGGGTGCAATTGCACCCATCGTCAAGAGAGAGCTGGTTTTGGGCTTCTTCTTGGGACGGCGACCGGAGGGTGGGACATGGACGGCCTCGGTGGGAGGACGGACAGTGAGGTGTCCGCCGGACAAGGCCAGTTCCACATTAGCATGGCCTGCTCTCAAGTGCTGGAGCAGTCGGCATGCGACGCTGAGTGCTTGCGGGCTGGTGAGCACCAGTGTCAGTGAATCTTCGCCGGGCTTGGTGGCATCGTACCGATGGTGGCTGCGTGGCCTTTTCATTCTCCTCCTCTGACCCCCGGTTTTGCGGAGGCACCTTGGTTTAACGAGGAATCGGGGGAGCCTGGCTCCCTGGATGCGCCAAGTCATGAGCCCGGGAATGCAACTGATGAATGCTGGCACACAAAAGCGTCTGTATGAGGGACTTTTAAATCACGAAGGGAGGGTCCCAGCTTCCGTATTGAGGCCATAGACTTTCAGTATCTGCTCACCATGAACGCACCCTCCCCTTTCAGCCGCCGTCGATTCTTGCAAAATGCAACCCTGCTGGCAGCCAGCCCGTGGATGGCAGCGCAGGCCCATTCACCAGCGGTGCCAGACGCGCTGGCAGGACGGCTCTACAAGACGCTGAAGATTGGGATGATCCGCTTGGAGGGATCTCTGACGGACAAGTTCAAGGCGGCCAGGGAAGCAGGATTCAAAGGCGTGGAGATGAACGCCCCTGGGATGGGGGTCGAGGAAACCAAGAAGGCGATCGCGGAGTCTGGCCTGGAAGTGGACGGGACCGTGTGCGCGAGCCACTGGAGCATCCGCCACACGAGCCCAGACGCCGCGACGAGAGCGAAGGCCCTGGAGGACCTGAAGACCGCGCTGCGGGACACCCGCGCAGTCGGCGGGCACTCCGTGCTGCTGGTGGCCGGCAAAGGTGAGGACGGGCCGGAGAAGGAGATCTGGGACCGCTCTGTGGAGAACATCGCCAAAGCACTGCCTGTGGCCGCAGAGGAAGGCGTCTCGATCGTGATCGAAAACGTGTGGAACCAGTTCTGCTACGATCACAGTGGCGACTCCAAACAAAGTGCAGAGAAGTACGTGAAGTATGTGGATGCCTTCAACTCCCCCTGGGTGGGCATGCAGTTCGACATCGGCAATCACTGGAAGTACGGCAGCATGGGAGACTGGATCCGCCAGCTGGGCAAGCGGGTGTACAAGCTGGACATCAAAGGCTTCTCCCGGGCGCAGAGCAAATTCACACCGATCGGCGAAGGTGACATCGACTACGCGGACGTGCGCAAGGCACTGATGGAGATCAACTTCTATGGCTGGCTGGCAGCGGAAGTGTCTGGCGGAGACCTGGCGGCGCTGAAGAGCGTGTCCGACCAGATGGACAAGGCGTTCGGCCTCTGAAAAATCGGAGGCGCTTTAAGGTAGGAGAGTTATTGCGCCCCGCCCATCCGCAATGGGCGAGGCGTAGTTCCTATTGTCATGGCCGACTCATCCTCCCCAGAATCCCCCACGATCCGACACAACGAAGCCGATCAACGGTTTGAAACTGCAGGAACTTCGGAACCGTCCGTCCTGGAGTATGAGCTGGAAGCGGGGCGCATCCTCTTCACCCACACGTTTGTGCCCCCGGCCCTGCGCGGCCAGGGGGTGGCGGCAGACCTTGTGAAAGAGGGCTTCGCGTATGCACGGAAGGAGGGGCTCAAAGTGGTCCCCCTGTGCAGCTACGTCGCCCAATACCTGAAGCGGCACCGCGAGTACGACGACCTCCGTTGAAGGTGGAGCGGACCCCCGACTTTTCGGGGGGAAGAGGGATGGAATGCACTATCGTGCGCAGAGATGGCGTATTGGGCAACTTGCTCTACGAGCGATGGCCTTGCCCGGTCATTGCTCCCGATTGCTCCCGATTGCTCTCCATCTCTTCCATGCGCCACAAGCTCACTCTTGCCTCCCTGCTGGCCCTTTCCGGCAGCCTGTCCCCTGCCCTGCTGCCCGCTGCGGACGCGCCCCCAGACTACCGTTTCAAAGTGGAGACGCTCTTTGAGAGCATCGCCCAGCCCATGGAGATCGAGCTCGCGGCCGATGGCCGGCTCTTTTACAACGAGTACAAGGGCTCGCTCAAAATCTACCACCCCGATACGAAACAGGTGGCGACTGCCGGGGACCTGCAGGTCTTCAACGGGCAGGAAAACGGCTTCCTGGGGTTCGCTTTGGATCCGAAGTTCGCGGAAAACGGCTACGTTTACTGCCTCTACTCCCCCAAAGACTTCGACGGCCAGCAGTTGAGCCGCTTCAAGATGAATGGGGACGCCCTGGATCTGGCGAGTGAGAAAGTGGTGCTCAGGTTCGAGGAACAGCGCAAGGAGTGCTGCCACCATGCGGGCACGGTGGAGTTCGGGCCGGACGGGTGCCTCTATTTCTCCGCCGGAGACAACACGCACCCTCATGGTGACTCAGGCGGCTATGCCCCCATCGACGGACGCCCGGAACGATCCCCATGGGATGCGCAAAAGTCGGCCTCCAACACGAATGTGCTGAACGGGAAGATCAACCGCATCCGTGTGAAGGCGGACGGCACCTACGAGATTCCTGAGGGCAACCTCTTCCCCGCGGGCACCCCCAAAACGCGGCCTGAGATCTTCGTGATGGGTTGCCGGAATCCCTGGCGCATGTCCGTGGACTCGAAGACAGGGTACGTCTACTGGGGTGAAGTGGGCCCCGACGCGGGCAATGACGGACCACGCGGCCCGCGTGGGTACGATGAAATCAACCAGGCGAAAAAGGCGGGCAACTTCGGGTGGCCCTATTTCATCGGCAACAACTTCGCCTACAACCGCTACGACTACGCGACGAAAACGGTGGGTACCGCTTTCGATCCCGCGCATCCGGTGAATGAAGGAGTGAACAACACGGGACTGCGTGAGCTGCCCCCGGCGCAGCCCGCGATGATCTACTGGCCGTACCGTGAGCCAAGGGAGTTTCAGGAAATGGGTGAAGGCGGGCGCACAGCCTGTGCAGGCCCGGTGTTCTACTGGCAGCCGGAGTTTGAGAAGACCAACGGCTTCCCGAAGGATTTCGACGGCTGGCTGCTCTTCTGGGACTGGGAGCGGCCCACGATCCGCTGGGCCAGGATGGGTGCGAATGCGAACTTCCAGGGCATCGCGCCGTTTACGGCAGCCGTCGTGACGGCGAACAAGCCTGAGGCCATCGACAAGGTGGCTCCGCAGGTGCAAGCAGGTGCGTTTCTCATGAAGCGGCCTGTGGACGCCGTGTTTGGCCCTGACGGCTGCCTCTACATCATGGACTACGGTGAGACTTGGGGCGCGAACAAGGACGCCCGGATGGTGAAGATCAGCTACCTGCGGGGCAACCTGCCCCCGCTGGCGAGGGCCACGGTGACGCCGACGTCGGGTCGCGAACCCCTGACGGTAAAGCTGAGTGCCGCAGGGTCCAAGGACCACGAAGGAGATGCGCTGAAGTACGAGTGGCGGCTGCTGCCGGAAGGCAAGGTCGTTTCATCAAACTCCGAGGGAGAGCTGCGCATCGACCAGCCGGGCAACTACCAGGCGGAGCTGAAGGTGACCGATGCACAGGGAGCCACGGGCATTGCGACCGCCACCTTCATTGTGGGCAACACGCAACCAGAAGTGCAGTTTGAGAGCCCCCAGACGGGTGACTTCTTTGACCCTGGCAAGCCCGTCACCTACGCAGTGGTGGCAAAGGATGCGGAGGATGGCGACTCCACGGCAAAGCCAGACGAGTTCGGTCTGCGCACACTGGTGAGCACGGCTTTCCTGGATGCCATGGGCAAGGAACAGGCGTCTGACCCCGGACTGGCGTTGATGAAATCCAGCGACTGCTTCAACTGCCACGGCATCGAGCAGCGGATCGTGGGACCTGCTTATGTGGAGATCGCGGACAAGTATCGCGGCCAGCCCGCAGCTCTGGAAGCAGCGGTGAATCGCGTGCGCAATGGCAGCACGGGCGTGTGGGGTCCCTTGCCCATGCTGCCGCATCCGCAGCACACGACCGATGAGGTGACGATCATGCTGCGCTGGGCATTCAGCCTGGAGAAGGGCAAAGGAGGTCCCACGCTCGCGCGAGGATTGACGGGGACCACCACGGCACCGAAGAGCGACAAGCCGGGAGAGTTCGTCCTGGAGGCGACTTACACCGATGCCGGACGCTCGCCTGCGGGAACTTTGAGCGGGAAGGCCACGGCGGCGCTGCGGACGCGGCGCTGGGAGGTGGAAGATGCCACGATCGACGGGCCGAAGATCAGCGGTAACGGTAGCGCCAGTGGCAAGAAAGTGATCGGTTCCATCAATGACAAACACACGGTGCTGTTTCCGCATGTGAACCTTGACCAAGTAGGTGGGTTCACGGTGCGGGGCGCGTCCGGCAATGTGGGTGGTGTCATTGAGTTTCATGCAGGCAGCCCGGATGGTCCCCTGCTTGGCACTGTAGAAATGCCTAACACAGGCGGATGGGACAAATGGATCGAGCCCACAGTCCGTATCCCTGCCGACAAGCTGACTCACGAGCGGAAGGATGTGTATGCCGTGTTCGTGAACCCTGGCAAAGGAGGGTTGATGAACCTTGACTGGGTGCAGTTTGACGCTCGCTGAAGCGAGGGTAAGAGGTTATGCTCCAGCAAACTTATGACGATGACGGCGGCAACGACTACGACAGGAGACTTGGACGACGCCAAGATCTCCTGCGTCGATCTGTGGTGGGCGGTGCCTGGGGTGCTGGCCGGGATGTCGATGCCGCATGTGCATCCGCTCCGGCCTGAGGCGGGAGCAGTCCCCATAGACACGTTTGATGATGAACTGCCCGTCTTGTGGCGGGTGGGAATTCGAGGCGTCGTAGGCCTCTTGAACCAGCCTGGAGCGGGGCCGACCTTCCGGGCCGCTGGATTTGACTACTGCTGGCTGCCCATCACCGATGGCGGCGTGCCGACATGGGAACAGTTCGAAGAGTTTCTTGCGTTTGTGAAGTTACAAAAGGCCACTGGACATCCCGTCGTGGCTCATTGTGTGGCGGGGCTCGGAAGGACAGGCGTGCTGCTGGCAGGCTATCTGGTCGCGGAGGGAAGCAGCCCCGTTGAAGCGGTCAAGCAAGTGAGGGAGGTGCGACGCGGGGCGGTGGAGACGCGGCGGCAGGTGGACTTCTTGTTTGAAGTGGAAGCGTGGAGGGCCAGTGGACAGTAGGCAGTGCGTCAGTGGGCAAGGTGGAGGAGGTTGGAGATGGGTTGGGTGTGAACTCAGCTTTCGGTTATGAGTTGAAGGTTTCGCCCCAGCGCGACGTCGCTTGATTTACCGTGGCATTCCCGCTCCGCTCCCACCCCGGCTGAGACAACCGGACTACCTCGCCAACAGGCTGCGAGCGGTCCTCCAATGCGAGTGTAACGGAGGTCGAGGATTGAGAGAGCCTCCCGGGAAGGATTCGTCCCGTTTCTCAGGATTCGTTTAATGGCTCCACGTTTTGCCCAAACTCGAGGCTAGGTGGAGCGGCTTGCTGGTTCATCAACCACTGATACGTCGTGTAGGTCAATAGTGTGACGTACGCGAACAGTACGTCCAACACGATCGCCACGCCGACATCAACTGTCCAATGAACCTCTTCCGGAATGAAGATCGCCGGAGCGTTGGCCACCACAGCGGTCAGCGCCATTCCACCGAGCACGACCCAGCCCAAGCCAAACAGGCTCCAGAATTTACCCTTGGTAAGCTCGAAGCTCCGTTGAATGGCGGCACCACCTGAAATTCGTTCGCAAACGGCAACAGGCTCCACAGCTGAAAGTCTCACGAGCAAGTATAGGCCCGGGATGATGAGTGCTAAAAGTCCCGCCACTAGCAACAGACCGGTGAGCAGTCGTGTCCACCACAACCGTCCCCATGCGCCAAGCCCTTCGCCAAAGGCCCCACCGAAGTTTAACCCTTTTCCGAAAGTGACGGAATCCGCAAGAGCCAGAATCGCGCCGGTGGCAATGATGCCAATGAAATTCTCCAACAGCAGATAGAATTTGAAAGAGCGGCGGATGTCGTCCGGGTCAAACACAAAGGCATCCATGTAGCCGCTCAGAACCTCCAAAGGAACCCAAACCAGAAGGATGATCAAAGTGATCAATCCAAAATTTTCGCGATAGAGGCGCGATGCGTTGCCGAAGATGTAAACGTACATGGGAACTGAGCGTCGCCAGAACGTAGCGCAAATCTACTTACTTCGAAACCCAAAAAAATTTGATTCAGTCATTGGGCTTGGGCAAAGCAAATCTGTGGTACAAGCCCTAACAAAGGTTTGGCCAGCGGTGTCGAAAGTTGATCAGGTATTCCGAGGTCGCTGCGATCCCGAAGTGCCCGGCAAGATGCCGGGAACAGCACATTCCAGATGCTGGAGTGTGAGGCCGATTGCCAATCGGCGGCACAGCAGATTAACAATCTGCGCTACGGCAAATAAAAAGCCTCCCACTACTGGGAGGCTCTTTCTAATTTCACATTCCAAAATCCGACTGCAGCATTCGTCAGATGGCTTCGCGCAAGCTCTTGAACATGTAATAGCCCCAGCCATGCTCGGCATCACCGCTCCAGTCCGGATCATAATGGTGCTGCTTGGCGGTGAAGCGCTCGGGGTGCGGCATGAGGCCGAAGACGCGACCGGTTTCGTCCTGGAGGCCGGCGATCTGCTGGGAGCTGCCGTTGACGTCGCTGGTGTAGAGCAGGGCGGCGCGACCGTTTTTCACGTATTCGCCAGCGGCATCCTCAATGCCGACGAAGCGGCCTTCAGCGTGGGCAACGGGGAGCTCAAACTCATCCGGCAACGCGTGGAGATACGGGCTGGAGGCGTTCTTCTTCAGGCCTGCCCAGCGGCAGATGAAACGACCGCTGGTGTTGTGAATGAGGCTGCCTTCCGGAAGGAGGTGAAGCTGGGTGAGGATCTGGAAGCCGTTGCAGATGCCCATGACGTGACCGCCGCGGGCCACAAAGGTCTGCAGGCCATCGCCGATCTTCGCCAGGGTGTTGAGCTTGGCGAAGCGGCCGGACATCACGTAGTCCCCGTAGCTGAAGCCACCGGAGAACACCACGAGCTGGGCCTTGTCCAGCGCAGGGGGTTCGAGGAGCGCGATGGGCAGCACCTGGGTCTCAAAACCCACGGCCTCAAGGGCACGCGAGGTCTCGGCGTCGCAGTTCGTGCCGGGAAATTTCAGTAGTAGGGCGTGAGGCCGTGTTGCCATAGCGTTTTGAGTTCGGGAATGGAGGCGTTGATGAAGGTGGTTTCGTCATCGGTGATGACGAGCTGGCTGCCTGCGGTGCTCTCACCGATGACAGGGAAACCGAGGGACTCGGCAAGGGCGACGTGCTCAGGAGCGACCTCGATGACGAGACAGCCGGGCGTTTCACCGAAGAGGTACTCGGCGGGTTGCAACTCCTCTGTGGTGGGGATGTCGCCGAGGTTCACGGTGATGCCACCTTTGCCGGAGAAGGCCATCTCTGAGAGGGTGACGGCAAGGCCGCCCTCACTGATGTCGTGAGCGGAAAGGACCCCGCCCTTTTTCACCAGTTCATAGTAGCTCTTGTAGGTCGCGAAGGCGGTTTGCTCATCGAACTCAGGAGCATTCGGGAAGACGAGGCCGTCCTCCTCCGGATCCTCTGAACCCTGCATGACCATGCGGGCGAAGACGCTGCCAGCGAGGCCGCTGGAGAGCTGGCCGACAAGGCAGAGCTTGCTGCCGACCTTGCGCAGGCTGGAGCCCACGACATGCGCGGCATCCTCCACCACGCCGAAGCCGCTGACGAGGAGCGTGCAAGGAATGGAGATGGGGCCTTCGTCCGTCTTGAAGTAGTTGTAGAAGGAGTCTTTGCCGGAGACAAACGGCGCACCGTAGATCTCTGCGGCCTGAGCCATGCCTTTGGTCGTCTCCACCAGAGCGCCCAGTTCAAAGGCGTCATCGGGGTTG
>JBGGMQ010001113.1:0-3679 GCA_041287975.1 Verrucomicrobium sp.
TTGTTGATCGTTTCCGTGTGATTGTTGTTGCCGCTGCTGGAGGTTGTGTCCATCCAGAAGGTGCCCCCATTGATGGTGACGCTCGCGGTGTCTGCAATGGCGTTGCTGTTCTTCAGTAGAGTACCGCCGTTCATCACCAAGTCTGTCGTGAGGCCGATGTTGGCGACGGATTTGTTGAGCCTGAGGAAGCCGCTGTTGAGGGTGGTCACCCCAGTGTAGGTGTTCGCTTCAGCGCCCCCTAAAATGATCTGCCCTGTGCCGCCAAAGGTCACCCCTTTGCCATAATCATTGGCGATGACGCTGTTGATCTGAAGAGGGGCGGGAGTGTTGCTGTTGTTGAGCCCGGTGGTGAAGGCGATGATCACCCCCTCCTGCCCGTTGAGATCCAGAGTCGGTGCGGAAATGACGATGGCGTCCGTGACGGCGGCGGTGGTGACCTGCTGGTTCGCGAGGATAACTCCACTGCTGATGCGGAGCGTCGCACCCGTTGACCCGCCGATGGTGACGCCGGAGTTTGTGCCCGCCCCTGAAACATTGAAGGAGAGGGAGTTTACCGTCGTCACACCAGCACCGAGCACAATGTCCTGGGAAGCCCCGCCAGAGACGCGGGTGTAGAGCACATTGTCCAGTTGGGTCTGCTGGTTGACGATGGCCGTGGTGTACTCGGAACTCGTGAGCAACCGGACCCCGCGAGTCGCGTCATAGGTGACCAGGCCCGATCCTGCACTGCTCGCAGTCGCTCCCCCGTAGGCTCCCTTGATGATGCCAACCGTCGAGGTGCCTGCGTTGCCCGTGCCAGCGAGAGTGGGGGCACTGGTGAAGCTGATGTTGGTAGAGTCCGCCACGGCATCAGCGATGGCGTTCGCTCCGAGGTTCTGCCCGCGGAACAAGACCGTGCCGCCACTGTTCCGGACAAAGCTGCCTGCAGAGAGGCGTGTGTTCCTGGCCGCATTTCCGCTCAAGGTGATGACGGAATAGCCTTCGGCGACAGTGAGCGCATTGGTGATGGAGTCATTGGAATTTTCCGTGTTGTTGCCGGACACCGTCAGAAGCGCTCCGTCTGAGCGGCCGCGGCCGTTCATCGTCACGCTCTTTGCACGGACGATGCCAGTGTTGCCACTGGTCCCGCTGTTGAAGCGCAACGTGGACTGGCTGCCGCCTCCTGACTGCACGGTAAAGTCCGAATTGACCGCGCTGCCGCTGGCTCCGTTCAGCGCGAAGGTTCCAGATGTCACCATGGTGGCCCCGGCATAGATGTTGGCACCTGAGAAGTTCAGAGTTCCGCCATTGGCAATGATGCCCCCGTTGGAGATGACGTTCACAAATCCCAAAGTTCTGCCGGAACCCACCGTGAAGTTCCTCACAGCACCGCCCAGATCAATGTTCAGCTCCTGGTTCGCGGACGAAGAGCCGAAGTTGATCGTCGCAGTCGTTCCAGCCATGTGCACAATGCCCGCCCCCAGGGTAAGGGTGCGGTTCCCGCCTGTACCTCGCAGAGTGATGCCGGAGTTTCCTCCGTGGCTGAATGAAAAACCGGAAGCTATCGGGAGGCTGGCATCAAAGGTGATGGTCTGGCCTGCTGCAACCGACAGTGAACTGTCCCACACGGCATTCACGTTGCCGCCCACCCAGTTGGCAGGGGCGCTGTACTCATAGGTCCCGCCTGCAGACTGGTTCCAGCCAGTAGTGACCTGCCCCTGCAACGATGAAGACCATGCCGCCACGGCCAAGGCCATGGGGATGCCCTGGAGACATAGGCGTGCGAGAAGGCTCTGTTTCATAGTTGACGATGTGAGGAAGCGCAGGCGTGGCAGGGCGGGTGGAGGACTCGTTGGAGTCATTTCCCATTAAATGCGGTGGGTGAAAAATACCGCCCAGGAAGAAAACTGACTACCTAGCCAAAAGTCTAAACCTGCGAGGCCGGAAGACTTCGCGGACATCATGGCCTGTAGACTCTCACCCGGCCGGAGACGGGATCGATTTGCACGGTGCAGAAATTGTCAGGGATCCCGGTCTCAACATTCACGACCGCATGTGCCTGGTGAAAGGTGAGATACCAGTTTCCTTCAGGCGGGTCGATGGGGCCCAGGTTCGTCCCGCCGTTGGGTCGGAAAATGAAACTCACACAGTCCACGGGCGAGCTGGTCCCTGGCAGAGTTTCTTGAAACAACGTCAGTCCCGACCGGTTGGGATTGCCATAGTCCAGCAGGGTGGAGTTCTTGGTGTCAGCAGAGATGATGATGGACTCCGGCAAGTACTGCACGTTGCCCAGCGCCTTCACATTCTCAGGAGAGTCCCCTTCCACCAGGAAGGACCGGAAGGCCCGGAACTGGAGGTCCTGCGTGGTCGCATCCGTGGCCACTTTGTAGAAGCGGACCTCCACCTCCCGATTGCGGGTCATGGCAAGCTGCCGGGCCATATTCAGCTCATCGCTGATCATCGACGTCGCGCGGTTCATGCCGGAGGCCTGCAGTACCGAGATGCCCACAGGCGCTGCGACCGCCAGCAGCACCCCGACCACGATGCAGACGAAAAGCATCTCCACGAGGGTGAAGCCGCGCGCCAGCCCACGGGGTGATATGTGAAGTGGGTGCAGAGTCATGGGGCGAAGCGCGTGGTGCTGCGAATGCGGAACTTGTAAGGACCCACCATCCCCTCAGGATCGAGTTCATCCGTAGGGGTCCGTCCGTCGGCTTTCACCAGTGAGTCTGCATTGGGGTCCAGATAGCGCTCGATGATGAAAGAGCCGCGATACTCGCTGGTCACCAGGTCCCGCCCGTCCACAAATTCTGCGGGGTCCGTGGTCCGCGCCTGTTTCAGAGACTGCGCCTTCACATGGACGGTGAAGGCGTTGGACTTGGTCGTCAGCCGTGGGTAGATGTGGCCGTAGGGCTGCTCGCGCACGTTGTCCCCGGTGAGCTTGTAGTCCGCCCACCACGTTTGCATGCCCGCATAGGTCGCCGTCGAAGCAGGGGTCGCTGGATTGACACTGTTTCCCGGAACCAGATAAATGTCGCAGATCTCGGAAGCGGAGCGGAAGATGTCGCCCGAAGCAAAACGCTGCTCGAACCCTGCCAGCGTGCCGGTTCTCTCATCCAGGTTGAGCGTCCGACGGTAGTCTGGTGTGGGGACGGTCGCCGTGTTGTTTTTGTGCTTGTCCCCATCGCCGGTGGGGATGGCCATGACATTCGTGGACTTCAGCACGGCCCGGACAGCGGTGGCCCGCGTGAGGTAGGTGAAAGGCACGATCTGGTAGTTCATGTTCACCTTGCCCGCAGTGGAGAAAGGGTCGCTGATCGCATACGGCTCCACGATCGGCATGGTGAACAGGTCCAGGAAAGCATGGTCGGGCGGCATCGCATAAGGTGGACCTGGCACAGGATTTCCGGCGGTCGCACCCGTTTGTTTCCCAAAACCCGGGTGAGCGGCACCCCCCAAAGGATTGGGGCAGAACAAGAGCGTCTGCCAGGGTTTCGCGTTGGCGGGATCCGCTGGGTCAATGCCTGTGGGAAGTGAGCCGAAAGCGACGGCGGAGGAGATCTGGCGGTTGGGTGAAAACGAGGAGCCACTCTCCATAACCCCTGCTCCATTCACATAGCCACCCTTTGCATAGTACAAGCCGGAGGATGCCTGCGTTTTGTTGGCGCTGGCCTGGTCTGCAATGTTGATGTAGGGGCCG
>JBGGMQ010001114.1:0-2666 GCA_041287975.1 Verrucomicrobium sp.
GGCTTGATGTTCATACGCCACCTTCACTGATCTCCTCCTCGTCCTGTGGCTTCCTCCTCCACTCTTTGCCTGAATCACCCGCTTCGCGAGGCGGCGGCCCGCTGCACCTCCTGTGGGCAGCCCTTCTGCCGGGAGTGCATCACCGATCTGGAGGGGCGCATGGTCTGTGTTGCGTGCCATCGGGCCAAGACGCTGGTGCAGGAGAAGCCGAAACGGGACTGGTTCATCGTCACGGCGGGACTCCAGGCCGCAGTGGGGTTGTCGTTGCTTTGGCTCACCGCCTGGCTGGTCGGACGCACTTTACTGAATCTGCCGGCGGAGATTCACGAAGGCACCATCTGGACCAAGATGGGCAACATGTAGTGTCGAGCCTCTGGAGCACCCCATGCCAGCGCCCAAACAAGCCGCCAACCAGCCCCTTATCTCCCTTTTGGAGGAGGCGACGCATCTTTTGCGCCGTTCGTCCTCCATGGCCTGGCTTACCTACTATGTCAGCACGCTGCCATTCGTGCTTTTCCTCTTCTTCTTCCTCAATGACATGGCCCGCTCGGCCAATGCCTCACGGCATGTGGTCGAGTCTTCGTTGATTCTTGGTCTCCTCTACGGGGTCATGAAAGTGGGCCAGGCCCTGCACTGCGATTTGCTGATGGCATTGGTGGAGGGCAGGGCAAAGAGCGATGCCATTCCTTTTCGTGGCAAGCTCCGCTTGATCGCCTCCCAGATTTTAATTCACGCCACGGCTCCGTGGATCCTGGTGTTTTCCCTGATTGCGCTGGTGCCACTGCCCTGGACCTACGCCTTCTATCACAATGTCACAGTGCTGGCGGTGGATCACTTCCGTCGTGGCGGCACCACTCGCGGGCTTGTGCGGATTGCGGCCGCGCAGTCTCATCACGAGTGGATGCAGAACAGCGCTGTCATCGGTGTCTTCAAGCTCATTGCCCTGCTGGTGTATCTGAATCTCTTCGCAGCCTTTGCTCTCACCGCCTCACTGCTGAAGTCCTTCACGGGGGTGGAGAATGTATTCTCCATGAACTGGATGCTCTACCTCGGCTCCACGGTGCAGGGGTTCCTCTTCTTGATGTGCTATCTCGGCCTCAACCCTTTTGTGAAAAGCATCTACGTCCTCCGCTGTTTCTACGGCGAGTCTCGCACTACGGGTACGGATCTGGCCGTTCGGCTTCGCTGGGTCACGGCTGCCAGCGCCGGCACCCGCCTCGCTATCGTTCTCCTGGTGGCTCTCTTCTTGACCGCCCTGCCATCTCCGCAGCTGCAGGCGCAGGCTGAGGCTCCGTCCGCTCCTGTCGTCTCTGTGGACTCAACCCCGGAGGCCCGTGACCAGCAGCTCGCGCAGAACATCACTGAAGTGTTGCAGGGCACGGAGTACCAGTGGCGCATGCCGCGTGATGGCGAAAATGCCGCAGCGAAGGATGAGTCCTCCTGGCTCACCGCAGGCATCAAAGACATCGGGGCCATGGTCTCCAAGCTCATGGACCAGATTGGGAACACCATTGGGGATTTGATTGACTGGATATTCGGAAGACGGGGTGATCCCTCCCAAATCTCCCTGAAGTCCCCCGGCTCAGCCTGGATGGCGATGATGCCCAAGTTCGTGATGGTCCTGGTGGTCTTGCTCGTGGTGGGGGTAGCGTGGCTGCTCTACCGAAACTGGCGTGAAAGCCGCACCAGCAAGGTGGCCGAAGCCTTGGATGTACCACCGGAGATTAATCTGGAAAGCGAGCACGTCGTGGCCTCCCAACTGCCGGAGAATGAGTGGCTCCGCCTCGCCCGCGAGAAGATGGACGCGGGAGAACTGCGGCTGGCCTTGCGGGCACTGTTTCTTGCCACGCTCGCTCACTTGGGGGAGAAGCACATTCTCATGATCAGCCGGACCAAGTCCAATGGCGACTATGTACGGGAGATTGCCCGCCGGGCCCGTGGCCATGAAGGATTGCATGCCAGCTTTGTGCAGCAGGTGCGCACCTTCGACCGCGTCTGGTACGGCTGGCATGAGGTGTCGCCGGATCTTATGAATCACTTTCAGCAGGAGCACGAACGCATCACCCGCCATGCAGCGTAACACGGCCCTTCCCATCGCTGCGCTCATTGTCCTGGTCCTGGTGGCCGCATGGGCCTTTTCCAACATCATGGGGCGCCGCTACTCTGGAGGCGAGGTTTATCCTCCCTACTCCAGCCTTCGCAGTGATCCTTTGGGCACGCGTGCCCTTCTTGAATCGCTGGACCGGGTGGAGGGCATCACCGGCGTCCGCAATTTCCGCGGGCTGGAGAAACTCGAAGGTGGCTCCGCCCAGGCTCTGATGTTGTTTCATCTGCGACCCGACAGCATGTCAGGTCGAAACGGGCTCAATGGCAAAGACATTCAAGCCTTTGCCGCCCGTGGAGGAAGAGTCGTCATCACGCTTGATGGTCAGGTGACAGGCTGGGATAAAATGGTGCGTCGTGTCGAAGATCGCCGCGAAAACAATGCCCGGCAGGATCGCAGGCAGATGCGCAAAAAGTACGACGAAGAGAAGGCTCGCGTGGCCAAAAACAAAGGCAGCGAGGATAAGAACAAGGACAAGGATGCCAGGAAAGATGGTGAAAACAAGGGCGGTGAAAAAGACGAGGACGAAGATGGTGAGCCCTCCAAGAAGAAGTTCCGGTCC
>JBGGMQ010001115.1:0-3196 GCA_041287975.1 Verrucomicrobium sp.
AGGGTGGCTGGCAGCCCGTTTACAATGAGGACTCCAGCGTTGCCGTCGTCTACAACGGCGAGTCCTACAACTACGTCGAGCTCCGGGAAGAACTCATCGCCAAGGGGCACGCCTTCCGCACCCACAGCGATACCGAGTGCCTCGTTCATGGCTACGACGAATGGGGCATCGAGGGCCTCGTCCAGCGCCTCAACGGCATGTTCGGCTTCTGCATCTATGATGCGCGGAAGCGGGAGTTCTACATCGCCCGGGATCGCTGCGGTCAGAAGCCCCTCTACTACCATCACCAGAACGGGCGCTTCCTCTTTGGCAGCGAGGCGAAATCGCTCCTGCAGAGCACCCATGTCACGGCGGATCCTAACCTTGAGGCCATCGATCCCTATCTGACGCTGCGGAACGTTCCGGAGCCTCAGACAATGTTCAAGGGCATCTTCAAGCTGCCCGTCGCCCACTACCTCCGCTACAAGCTTTCGGACAACTCCCTCTCCCTCCACCGCTACTGGGAGGTGCCCTTGCTGGATGCCCGCACCGCCACTTATAAGAGTGAAGCGGAGTACTTTGAGGCCCTGGAGGAAGTATTCAACGACGCCGTTCGCCTCTGCATGCGCAGTGACGTGCCGGTGGGTGCCTACCTCAGTGCGGGGGTGGACTCCTCCCTCACAGTGGCGGCGATGACGAAGCACTCGTCCAATATCAACACCTACTCCCTTGGCTTCAACTCCCCGGTGGATGAGACGCCGGCCGCCCGTGAGACGGCCGCCTTCCTGGGAACAAAGCACCACGAGATTATCTGCCAGCCCGAGGATTTTGATCTGCTGCCCCGCATCGTCTGGCACATGGACCGCCCCGTGGGGGACGCTCTTCTCATCGCCTTCTACAAGCTCGCCCAAGGTGCCAGCAAGGACCTCAAGGTCGTGCTGGGAGGGGAGGGGGCGGATGAAGCCTTCGCCGGCTACTCCTTCCAGGGTGTCATCACCAAGGTGGAGAAGATGCGCCGCAAGATTCCGGGCGTCACCAGTCTGGCCGCTCCCATCTTTGCGGCCACCCCGGCAGGCATCTTGAACAAGTTCTTCAAGTTTCCGGCGGACCTCGGGAGCCAGGGGAAGAAACGCGTGGTCGAGTTCCTTTCGGGATACACCCGTCGGGATCTAAATCACAATTTCAACGCCCTGCGCACGCTCTGGAGTCACGATGAGCGGCACGATGTTTACGCCTCGAACTTCAAGCACCTGGCCAGCGAGTCATGGATGGCGAAGGAGAAGGAGAAGGACAAGAACGGTCCTTTCCTCGACCGCTTGCTCAAGCTCCAGTATGACGAGTGGCTCCAGGACTGGGCGCTCATCCGTCAGGACAAAAACACCATGGCTCACAGCCTGGAGTACCGCCTCCCTTTCCTGGATCACCGATTGATCGAGCTGGCCTTCACCATGCCGACCAACATGAAGATCAACGGCAACACGGACAAGTACATCGAGCGCAAACTCGCCGACAAGATCTTCCCTCCACACATTGCCCGCCGGGCCAAGATCCCGTTCTACCTCCCGGTCGAGTACTTCCTGGACAAGCCGCAGTTCCGCAACCTCGTCGCAGACACGCTGAACGAGAGCGCGGTGAAAAAGCGCGGCTACTTCGATCCTGCAAAAGTGAAGGCCCTGGTCGACAACATGAACCGCACCCGGGAGTTCGTGTACTGCAAACAGGTCATGTCCCTCGTAGTCCTCGAACTCTGGCACCAGGTGTTCATCGACAAGAAGTATGCGTTCTAAGACAAAAGACTGGAAGACTCAAGACTCAAGACATGAACTGACGCAGACGCGTTCTTTATATACCACGCGTAAGAGCGCCCCAGTCCAAGGAGCGGCGGTTTGTGCTTTTTGCACAACCGCCGTTGGCCGTGAAGCGCGCGCAAGGATGATTGGCAGAAGCGAAGCCCAACTCCTTCGCTCTCGTTCCGCCCAAGCTTATCCCTCCTCCCTTGACCCATACTTGAAAGGAGCGTAGGAACGGAAGGGTTTTCTCCAAGCTCCGTCAGCCCGTTTGCCTGCTGCCATGAAGATCGTTTCCCTCTCAGACTTCTCCCGTGCTGCGCTTGTTCTCTCCTTGGGCGCAGGCATGGGGCTCACCAGTTGCATCAGCCTGGAAAGTCCCTCAGGCCGCGGTCCCGATTGGGCGGCCAATTTGAAGGCTCGCTCGGAAGCTAAAAAAGCCGCTAAAGCGGCTCAAAATGGCACTGCTGTCCCTGGTGCAGCCCCAGCCTCCAACGGCGGCTACGTCACCACGGCAGACGGTACCGTCGTTCCCGTCCCAGCCGCCCCAGCTTCGTCATCTTCTTCCGGTGGCTACAAGTTCTTTGGGACCGTGAACCCTGGCGGCGCTCCAGACATGCCCAAGCGTCCCAGCTACGAACAATCCGGTCGCCGCCCCATCATCCGCGAGTCCGAGGAGGCGAACAAGCAGGCCCTCCGCCAGGATCTTTCCGCCCCTCAGCAGGCCGTCATCTACGACAAGAAAACGGGGTATCCTGTGAACCAGTCGACCGCCACGGGCTATGAGGACAACGCCCTTCCGCTGCCGCGCCATGGTGGGGGCGAGAGCTCGGGCGGCTTCGCTGAAGCTCCGCGCACACCAGCATCCGCGCCGCCCCTCACCATGGATCCGAAGGACATCATGACTGGCACTCGCGGCTCCAACTACGGTCGTGTCCGCAGTCCGTATCCGCCCTACCTGGAGCTCGACTCCGCCGGGCTGCTCCCAGGCGCTCTGGCTCGTGATCCTGCCACAGGCAAGGTCTTCAGGGTGCCGTGACCATTTTTGAGATTGCGTGGCAGGGAATGATTTAGGTTGAATGAAACGCATCAAAAGTCATCCAATCCCATTCATGCAGGCATTTCTTTCCCGGTATCTGCCCACCACGCTCCTCGCTCTGGCCACTTTGCTGACCGGCGTAGGGTGCGTGTACGATCCCTACTATTATGACGGGTACTACCGGCCCAATGCCTACATGATTGAGCCGGGCATGGACAACGGCGAGCCACCTTACCGCTACCGCAACCGTCCGAATCGGAACCCCGGGCCCCGGTATCGGGAAGACCAGGAATACGACCGTCCTGCACGTCGTTACGGGGATCGACGCTACTACGAGGAAGAGCGCGGCTATGCTGGCCCTCGCCGGGGGCGCACCGAGTACTTGGAGGAC
>JBGGMQ010001116.1:0-7303 GCA_041287975.1 Verrucomicrobium sp.
GATGATGGTGAAGGGTGGCTGGAATGAGTTTCACCCCGGAGCTGGCCCTGATGCAGATGGCCTTGGCGATCTCGGCGTTGGCATCAAGTACGCCCTCCTCGACCTGCCAGAGCACCAGTTCATCCTGACCCCAGGGGTGACCTATGAATTCCCCACGGGTGATGAGGAGGTGTACCAAGGCAATGGCGACGGGCTGTGGAATTTCTTCATCTCCGCCCAGAAAGGCTTCGGAGACTTCCATCTCCAGTCCAACATTGGTATTCAGGTGCCGAATGACACCTTCTGGAAGAGCACCATTCTCCACTACCACCTGCAGGCAGACTACTATGTGTGCAAACACTTCATCCCCTTCGTGGTGGCCAACGGCTACACTGTGGTGAAGGAAGGTGGAGCCGTGCCTCTCGATTCCGAAGGCTATGACTTGGTGAACTTTGGCAGCTCAGGCGCAGATGGCGAGACCCAGGTAACCGTTGGTGGCGGTTTTCGCTCCCACCTGACCAGCTATCTCGACTTCGGCTTTGCCTACACCAAGTCCGTGGCCTCCAAGGAAGGCTTCATCGACGATCGCTTCATCGTGGACTTCGTCATCAAGTTCTAGATTTTGACAACCATCATCTCCCGCCCGGCTATCGCGGCAGGCTGTTGACTCCCAAAAAGCACAGGGCCCGTCCCTGTGCTTTTTTGTTTGATGGCATGAACACACGCTGGAGAGCTTACACACCACCCATGTTAGGTAGTATGCCCGCCCTCCTCGACGACATCATCGTCCACAAGATTCTCATCGGTCGGCACGTCTGAGGCGGCAGGCTCTTCAGGCTTACTTTCGCCCATGAGATGAGCCCGGTTCTGGTCATAGGGCATCATCTGCTGTTCGTTGGATTCTTCCTCGGTCACAGCAGGCGTGGTTTGGGGAGGGGTGGGATTCATACGGAGGTATTTTTCAGTTCTATGACTCTGCTTTGGAAGCGGAGGCTCAGTCTGACGCCATTACACCCACCAGGAGACCGGCAATGCCGGCCGGGAGATGATTGCATTTGCCACCGTCTTCACAGGCATGACGGTTGAGGGGAGGGCGAGGGCTGTTGCCAGCTTGTGGAAATCCCCAGCGGGTGGACTCGCCACGAGTGTCCGTATGGATGAAAGCGGTACTAGGGCCACGGAAGGGGTAGAGCCCAAGGCCACCTTCATAAGTGCTGGGCAGCTTCAGACTGATGTCTGCCACCAGACGCGTGAGCCAAACGGTGTCCTGCGCATCGACTTTGCCATCCTTGTTCAAGTCGTCCATCCCAGCGCTGCGGTCCTGATCCACGAAGATGTCCGCAGCATCGCCGTACAAGTGGCGGCTGTAGATGGTGGTATTGCCCAAGGCTTTATTGTAGGCAGGAGTGCGATAGCCACTGGCCACGAACACGCTGTCTTCTTTGATCCCCCGTTCTTCAAGCCCCTCCACCAGAGCCTCCAGCTTCAAGAGCAGACGGGTTTCCACCAGGACGAATTTCGGATAGCCCGATTGCTGCTTGCACATGAATTGCTTGAGCTGGAAGTGGGGGGAGAGCCAGGTGTCCTCCATGCCTTTCGTGACCTTGAAAAGGCCGAGTGGCATGGCGTAGCGGAGGTTGTTGTTCAACGGGGTGCGCTGATACTGGCCAACATTGTAGCCCTCCAGACGCTCTTCGCCTTTGTAGGGCACACACACCAACCCGTGGAGGCACATCATTCCGCCTGTATCACGATTGGTGATCTGCAGACAATAGATGCCGGGCGTTTCTGGTACGACCCAGGACCAGACGTACTTTTCTCCACGCTTCGGCGTTGCTGTGCCGCCCTCTGCCCGCACCTCGTAGTTGCCGATTCCGCGTGGGGCATTGACCTTGACCTCAACTGTCTCCCCTGGCATGCAGAGAGTGGACATCATTGGGTAAGGATTGGTGATCCCTCGAAAAGCGATGCTGAAACCTGCCGGCTTCAAGTCAGCCTTTTTGCGAATAGCGACGAGGTCGGCCCGGTTTCCGGACCACACCTTACTGCAGTCTTCCACAGCATCCTGTGGAGCTTTGGCGGCGTCTGAAAGCTGTTTCCCGGCACTGGACGCCGGCTCTGGGGCCTCCCTGGGCAGCATGGATGAAAAAGTCGCCGGCTGTTGTCCGGCGGGAATGCTATTTCCTGTACCCTCCTCCACCAAGGGTGGGGCTGCGGGCGCTGTTTCCATCGTCACCACGGGAGGAGCCGGAAGCGGCAGAGCGCTCCCAGCAGCACCGGGTGAAACCTCTTTCGCGGGTGGGATGACGGAGTCCGTCATGGGCGCAGGTATCGGTGAGGTGCTTGCCGCGGCTATCACAGGCGGTTTCACCGTTTCGACGGGTGGCCCCGGTGTCTGAGCCGCAGCCTCACTGATCTCCGCTGGCGTTAGAGCCGGGAAGAGGATGGGCTCAATCACCGGAGCCGGACTGGCACCAGGATCATTCTGCGGCGTGGTGATTTTCACCGCTGCCACAGGTTTGGGTTCAGGAGCTGACACCACCGGCCGGCTTAAGGTCGAAGAATGGAGTCCTGCAGGTGGCACCGTCAACTTGTTCGCGCTGGAACTCACGGCGGCCCTCTGGTCGAGTTCCGCCATCATTCTCGTGTATTCATCATTGACGGGAGACGTTCGGGCCAAGTCGCCTTGAGAGGATGAGGTAATGATGCCTGCGAGACTCGCAAGAATTGCCAGTGCCGCCAACGCCGCCACCCCCGTCCCGAGGATTCTCCACCATCGGTTACCAGACCATTCCGTATTCATAGCATGGACCTAAAGCACATGATTCGTGCCAGCAGGGAGCGCCCACTTTTCTGCTAGTAATGAGGCACTTGTGAATGCCGGCACACTGCGATTGAATTGAGCAGGGGGCGATGTGCAACACCCAGGCATGCCGCTCATGCAAGTTGCACGAACAAAGTTAGGAATCCCTGCTTCCACGAGTCATCATTTCTGATCTAAAATTATCCTTATGGACTGGGTACTCGCGCAACAACTCATGGTATCCCTGGGCCTCGGCATGCTGATTGGCTTGCAACGGGAAAGGAGCGACAGCGCCATTGGAGGCATCCGCACTTTTCCGTTGATCACGCTGCTCGGCACGATCTGCGGTCAGCTGGGCCATCACTTCGGTGGGTGGATTGTCGCAGTGGGGTTCATCTCACTCAGTGTGTTGCTGTTCATACCAAACATTCCACGAATCAAGAGTGGTGAAGCCAGCGGCATGACCACCGAGGTGGCGGTGCTGCTGCTATACGCTTTAGGAGCTTACCTGGTGGTGGCCCCCATCTATCTCGTCGTGGCCGTGGGTGGAATGGTGGCTCTGTTGCTGCATTGGAAGCAGGCGTTGCACCGATTCGCAGGGGCAGTGGGTGACGACGACATGCATGCCATCATGCGCTTCGTTCTGATCTCGATGGTCATCCTTCCGATACTGCCAAACCAGTCATTCGGACCGTACGCTGTCTTGAACCCGTTTGAAGTGTGGTTGATGGTCGTGCTGATCGTTGGACTGGGGCTGGGCGGCTATGTGGCTTACAAAATCCTTGGAGCACGGGCTGGGGTTCTGCTGTCCGGAGTTTTGGGTGGGCTTGTTTCCAGTACCGCCACATCGGTAAGTGCGGCACGAGGCGTTCGTGGCGGCACCCAGACCCCGCCTCTGGCCAGCCTGGTGATCATGATTGCCTCCACGATCGCGATGGTCCGGGTGCTTGTTGAAGTATGCCTGGTCGCCGCCCATCAAATACCTGCATTGATCGGCCCTCTTGCCACCATGCTGGGAGCCATGCTCGCCATTACTTTCGTAGCCTGGGCATTCAATCGCAAAGAGAAGGCAGCCAATGTGGCGGAACAACACAACCCAGCGGAATTGAAGCCCGCCTTTATTTTTGCACTGATTTACGCCTTCATCAAGCTGGCCGTGGCTGCCGCGAATGATCACCTCGGCCACAGCGGACTCTATGTCATCGGGTTGGTGTCTGGCCTTGCCGACATGGATGCGATCACTCTTTCCACAGCGCGTCTGGTTGATGGCAACAAGCTCAATCCTGACACTGCGTGGCGGGTGATCCTGCTGGCAGCCATGTCCAATCTCGCCTTTAAGGGGGTCATGGTGGGCGCGCTGGGCGGCCTCAAAGTCTTCACCCATGTGGCGGTGTGGTTCGGAGCCAGTCTCATGGCGGGAGGAGTCATTCTTTGGCTTTGGCCGTAGACTCTCCTTCAGGCAGACGTTTGACTTGCTTGCAAAAAAAGCTGTTTCACTGCAAGGTCGGATACTTTGTCTGCGCCCTCGATCAAAGACCCTTCTCTCACGCCGCCGCTGCCGCCTTCGCGGCCATTGCCCCGCATCGTCTCCATCACCCTCGGCCTGTGCGCACTGGTATTGCTGGTGATTCAAGTGGGCTTCGCGGGTGTCGTCACCCCGACTCTGCATGGGGCGACACTCTTGCTTTCCCTGCTCTTTGCCGTGGAGCAGACGGTGACATGGCTATCACGGCGGGAACTCACAGCTTGGGCGAGACGCGAACTTCTGATGCTGATCACGGCGCTGAGCGTCTGCGGCGTGATGCTCTTTCTTGCCATCGCCAACTGGCTGGATGGTCTCGACACGAAACTTTCACTGCTCGCTCACACAGCAGTGCAATGTGTGGTCTTGGGGACTCTCGCACTTCGAGGATTGCGGCATCAGGCCCGGCTCACGGCCATTACGTTGCGTCCGGGATGGCTTCTGGTCGGGAGCTTTCTCTTCCTCATTATCGCAGGCACGATCTTGCTGAAGCTTCCCCGCGCCGTGGTGGCGGGTGAGCATCTCACCTGGCTCAACGCCCTTTTCATGAGTACCAGCGCGGTGTGCGTGACCGGACTGACAGTGGAGAATCCCGCCACGTTTTTCACTCCCACGGGTCAGATTGTCTTGCTTGCCCTGATGCAACTGGGCGGACTTGGCATCATGACGCTGACGTTTTTCATGGCAGCATTACTGTTTCAAGGGATGTCGCTGCATGATCATTTGTTGCTGGGAGAAATGATTGCTGAGAAGCGACTTGCTCACGTAGGCGAGACTTTGAAGTTCATTGTCCTCTTCACCGTGATTTGTGAAGCTCTGGGGGTAGCGGCCCTGTTTTTCGCGCTTCCTTCCGAAGCATCCGCAGGCAACCGGTTCTACCAGGCGGTGTACCACTCCGTCTCCGCCTTTTGCAACGCGGGGATGTCCACCTTGCCCAACAACCTTGCTGACGGCGCCCTTCATGACGATATCAGCGTCCAGATCGTCATCTGTGTGCTGGTCGCTCTGGGCGGGCTGGGATCCCTGACAGCGTTTGACACGATCCGTTTCGTTCGCAGCCGCATCGCCTGGATGATCAACCCCTCGCTTCCGAGACCTCGTCTTCGAGTGCACAGCCGAATCGTTCTCATCACGACAGGGATTTTGTTGATCGGCGGAGCCCTTGCTGTCTATGTGAGTGAATTCCTGCTTCATGCTGGCCAGGCCAATGCCGGACCGGGCATGACCTCGTTCTTTCACTCCGTCACTGCCAGAAGCGGTGGTTTCAACACGGTGGACATGTCGTTGCTTGGTCCGCTCACCGTGCACATCATGGTGCTCCTCATGTTTGTCGGCGGATCTCCAGGCAGCACGGCGGGTGGGGTGCGCACCACGGTGTTCGCGGTAGCGGGGCTTCATTTGTGGAATCAACTGCGTGGCAATACCCAGATTGTGGTCTTCCGGCGGCGCCTTCCGGAAGGCACGGGCGCCCGGGCGCTGGGAATCATCGTTCTTTCCTTGATCTGGCTGTTCATCAACTTTGCGGCACTTCGTCAGTTGCAGCCCGGCACTTCTGACACTGCGCTGGTGTTTGAGCTCGTGAGCGCCTTTGCCACCGTGGGGTTGAGCTTGAACCTGACACCTGAACTGACCGAGGGCGCCAAGGGCCTCATCATCTTCAACATGTTTGTCGGAAGGCTCGGCCTGCTGACTCTGGCAACCACCTTCATGCCACGAGCGAAACGCCCCCTTCACTCGCATCCTCAGGAGGACATCCTCCTCGTCTGACGGTCGGGCTGACTCACACTGGTACACCTCACCCTAACCCTCACTTCCACTTTTCTCACTTGCCATGCGATTCTGCATCATCGGTCTTGGAAGCTTCGGCACTCATCTGGCACGACAGTTGGTGCGTGACGGCCACGAAGTCATCGGCGTGGACATCAATCCCGAGCATACTGATGACATGAAGGACGAGATTGAATTCCTCGTCACCGCAGACTGCTCTGAGATCGAGGTGTTCGATGAAATACCCATTGCCGAATGCGATGCGGTGATCGTGGCAATCGGCGAGGATTTCGAAGCCGCTCTCTCAGTGGCAGCCAACGTCCAGCAGGCGGGAGCCAAGCGGATCATCAGCCGCATCATCAATCCTTTGCACGCGAGATTGCTCAAGCTGCTGAAGATCGATGAACTGTTGATTCCTGAGTCCATGGCGGCCGCCTGGCTTGCGCGATCTCTGCGTACGCCTGATGTGCTCAACACGTTCCCCATCGGCCAGGGCTATGAGATCGCAGAGATCAACATTCCCCAGGCTCTCGTGGGCAAAAGCCTGGCCCAGGCAGACCTGCGTGGCCGATACGAGTTGAATGTGGTGACCATCTTGAAACGCAAGATTGCCACCTCCTGCACCTCGATCACGCCACAGATTGAGACCGTCTACGGGATTCCTGAGCCCTCGCGCGTGTTTGAGGACACGGACATTCTCGTGGTCTTCGGCAAAGAACAGAGTGTGCGGAAGATGATGGAGAGCCGGTAGGAGATCCTGGAGCCAACTTGAGACAACGGCTCACAATTGGGAACTGGGGGCCACCATCCCCTGCTTCGGCGCCCGGAACGTGAACAGACCCGCAAAACTGCCGCCTCGCATGGGGCGAGCCCCTTTCTTGCGCCGGGTGCCGAACAGATCCCTCCTCGCCTCAAAGAAGCCATCGACAAACTCGCGTTGCCCCAAAGCGACGCCACGGGTGAAGTAGCGGATTCTGCAACGAAGGGTCTCGGCGAGACTGAGTTTGCCATCTTGAGCGCGAACCGTTTCGACCACTTCTCGGGTGATGCCTTTGCGCAGGACTTGACTGCCGGCTCCGTGACCATCACGAACCTCTTCGCCTTGGCCAAAGAGCCAGACACGATAACCCGCGAGGATTTTCGCGGCGGTGGGGAGACGCGATGGAGTGTCGGGAGGAAGCGGGATGTGTCGCTCGTGCGCACGGTGCTCTTGGGTGATGGTGTACAAAGCG
>JBGGMQ010001117.1:0-5892 GCA_041287975.1 Verrucomicrobium sp.
ACTGGGTCGGGTGCGCACTCCGGCAGCGTGGCGCGAGGAGTTGCTTGAGAAAAAATACAAAAAGACAGGCTAACGCCAGACATGAAATAACGCTGACGCGTCAGGAGACGTCCGACTGAACGAGTGGGACACTCGAACTACTTTTGATGTGAGCGCATCCTTGTCCAGTGTGGAGGAAGCGTCCCGCTTCTTGGTCCATTTGGCTGTTGATGACCAGCTTCTCCTTCTGTTGCCATTATGCATGGGTTATAGGAAATATTATCATTCCATTCCCCACGGCGGTTGTGCAAAAAGCACAAACCGCCGCTCCTTGATCTTCGACTCCACCATACACGTCTAGCGTCTCAGGCGAAGCCGTGCCCAACTTTTCACTTTTTACTAACCACTTTCCACTGGGCCGCCCCGCAAAGGACATCCTTTCTGCCTACTCCCACCCTCTATTTCTTAACCACCCAAATGTTCCTGTACCGCACCGGATCTCCGTGATTCTGCAAATGGAACGGTCCGGGATTGGCATCCTCGGGCAGCTTGGCACCGCCGGTGACGCCGGGGAGCTCCTGGTTGTCATGAATCAACACACCGTTGTGACGCACGGTCATCTTGGCATTGGCGGTCTTCGTACCGCTGGCATCGAACTTGGCAGTGGTGAAGTCGATGTCATAGGTCTGCCAGCTAAGAGGTGGAAAGCACATGTTCACCTTGGGCTTCGCGATCTTGTAAAGACCACCGCACTCGTTGTCGGCGCCGGCGAGACCGAAGCTGTCGAGCATCTGGACCTCATAGCGATGCTGCAGGTAGAGACCGCTGTTGCCGCGTTTCTGACCGCGACCCGTGGGGGTGTAGGGCAGGCGGAACTCGATGTGCATGGCGAAGTCGCCGAACTTCTCTGCGCTGGTAACGCCTTCCATGAGGAGGCCGTCGTCTGTGACGCGGGATCCTGGGAATCCGTTCTGGTCTTTGCCACCGAAGAGCACCACCGCCCCGGCAGGCGCGGCTGACTCCAGGGTAGGGGACTGGCGGAGCGTGCGGGAGAGTTCGAAGAGCTTCTCCCCATCCTTGCTGTACACCGCGATGGTGCTGCCATCGCAGGTGCCGCGGACATCGCCATCATGCGCCTCAAAGGTCACGCTGGTTTGCCCAGCCTCACGCTGGCCCGTGGTGCGGGAAATCTTTGTGGTATCGCCATCCCAGCCCGCGCCAGGAAGGCCACCGGGATACCCTACCGCTTCGAACTTGCCCTCGCCCAGTGCGATGACCTGCGCCGCGAAGCGTTTGTCATCGCTACCGCCGACGTACTCGCCCTGAATGGCAAAGTCCTCGTCCGTCTTGTCCGGATCCGCATAAGCCTTGGGCGGTGGCGGTTTTGGGGCGTCTTTGGGTGGTGGGGACGTTTGGGCGTGCAGGGATGCGGCGACCAGGAAGGGCAGAAGGAAGGTAAAGCGCATGGCAGGAGGCAGTAAAAAGTAAAAAGTGGTAAGTGAAAAGTGCAGAACCAAGGAAGTTTCTCGATTCCACAACATCTTGGCCGTGACTCACCGATGCACGGATGGGAGCGCAATCCGACTTTTCACTTTTTACTTACCACTTTTCACTCCCCCTAACAGCCTCTCCCCGTCTGCCGCGACCTACTCCACCCTTATCCCTCTTCCCTCACCCCTCTACCCTCCTAATCTGTACCTCCACCTTCAGCTCGCGCGTGCCTTTGCCGCGGAAGGTCCCGCTCACGGGCTTGATGTCGCCGTAGTCGCGACCGACGGCGAGCTTTACATAGCGGGTGTCCGGCACGCGGTCATGCGTGGGGTCGAAGCCCTGCCAGCCGTAGCCGGGGAGGTAGACCTCCACCCAGGCATGACTGGCCTCAATCTCATCGGGCAGGCGGTTGGGATTGTAGAAATAACCACTCACATACCGCGCGGGGATACCGTGGCTGCGGCACATGCCCAGCATGACGTGGGCGAAGTCCTGGCACACGCCCTGGCGGGAGAGCACCACCTCTGCAGGCCGCGTATTCACCGTGGTGGTGCGCGGGGTGTAGGTGAAGTTCCGGTAAATATACCGACCCACCGTAAGAGCATCCTGCCAGAGGTCAGACACGCCATTGGGCAGGGCATCGATCGACTCACGCCACACTTCCTTGTCCAGGGAGACGAAGTGGGAGTCGTTCAGAAAGTCGAAGTAGTCCTCCACTTCTGCATTGTCTTGCAGGGAGGTGGGGGGATTCACCGCAGGGATCTGGCCCCGTGAATCCGCCTGGGTCTGGATGTCGGAGATAGCCTCCACCTCCAGCCGGGAGTGCGGCTGAGGCACGTCGAAGTAGTGCACACAGTTCCCGTAGAAGTCCGGGTAGTCGCGCAGCGATGCCATGGGATCGATGCGCAGGTGAAAGTCCACACACTCCTGCGCGGTGTCATTCACCGGTTGGAGCCGCGCTTCATTGAAACTGTCCTGCACCGAGTCGTGATACTCGTACACAGTGAGGTGACGGACCCTCAGTCGCAGAGGTTCCGTCCAAACGGGTTCATGGGGCACATACGCGGCGGGATCGCTCATGCCGCGTGCGCCGACGTCTGTTGCTGCTGCATTTCCTGCTGATGCAGCCGGATCTCCGCCTCCATGTCCACAGGCGGATGGTACATGAACTCTTGATAAATGAAGTCGTCCAGGCGGTCGATTGTCGTTTGAATGTTGCCCAGAAACTCGTGCAGACCGCGGTTGAAGACGTCGTCAATCGTCAGCGTCTTCATCTCCGCGAGCAGCGCCGCGAAGGCCTCCTCCTCCGGGGTGTTGCACACATCCATCGCCGTCTCGGTAAGGAGGTGCAGGTACTGGTTCAGCCGCTCCAGAGAGTAGCGGATGGAGCGGGGGAAGGACTCGGAGAAGATGAGGAACTCAGCCACCTTCTTCGGCAGAATGTCCGACATGTGGAAGCGACGGTACGCCTCCAGCGCGCTCGCGGAGCGCAGCACGGCCTGCCACTGGGCGGCATCCACGGCCCCGCCCACATCGCTCACATTCGGCAGGAGGATGTGGTACTTGATGTCCAGGATGCGGGTCGTCTTGTCCGCACGCTCCAGGAATTTGCCGAACTGGATGAACTCGTACCCTTCATTCCGGGAGAAGGTGGAGTTCGTCAGCCCCTGGAAGAGGTGGGAGTACTTCTTGATCTGGTCGTAGAATTCATGGGCACCACTGTCCCAGATCTCGCGGGCGTTCTTGGACTTCAGGAAGAGGTAGCACTCGTTCAGCGCCTCGAACATCTCCAGGGAGATCTGGTCGCGGATCTGGCGGGCGTTTTCCCGGGCGGAAAAGAGACACGAGATCACCGAGTTCGGGTTTTCCTCCCGGAAGGTCATGAACTCCGTCACGGTGCGGCTGTTGGCCACGGAGTAGTGCTTGAAAAAGGTCTCCTCATCCCCGGCGGAGCGCAGGATGGGCAGCCAGTGTTCCTTCAGTTGCTCGTCATCCAGGTGGGAGAAGTCGAGGATCAACTGGAGGTTCACATCCAGCAGGCGGGAGATGTTCTCCGCCCGCTCGATGTAGCGGCTCATCCAGTAGAGGGAGTTGGCCACGCGCGACAGCATGATCTCGCTGCCGCGGTGCGTGTGAATGGGTGTCTGGGGAAGGGGAAGGGACATGCGAGGTGTGGGGCGCAGGAGGGGCGGGTCAGGCAGAGTCAGGACCGGGTACCTGTCGGCATTTTGGTAGCGGGGAGGGGGGCCGGGTCAATCTTATTCGTTGCCATGGAGGACCCAGGTGTCTTTAGAGCCGCCCCCTTGGGAGGAGTTCACCACGAGGGAACCCTTGCGCAGGGCCACACGCGTAAGGCCCCCTGGGGTAACCTTGATCTTGTCGCCGTAAAGAATGTAGGGGCGCAGGTCCACGTGGCGGCCTTCGAAGTCGTCGCCCACCCACGTGGGGTGACGGGAGAGCGAGATCGGCGGCTGGCCGATGAAGTTGCGCGGATTCGCGATGATGTTCTTGCGGAACTCCTCGATCTCCTCCTTCGCGGCCCAAGGGCCCATGAGCATGCCGTAGCCGCCGGCCTCGTTGGCAGACTTCACCACCAGCTTCTCCAGATTCTCCAAGATGAATTTCTTGTCCTGCGGTTCGCTCGCGAGGTAGGTCTCCACATTGGGTAGGATGGGGTCCTGATCCAGGTAGTACTTGATCATCTTCGGCACGAAATAGTAGATGACCTTGTCATCCGCGATGCCGGTGCCGATGCTGTTGGCCAGGCTCACGTTGCCGGAGCGGTAGGCATTCACCAGGCCAGGTACGCCCAGGAGGGAGTCTGGGCGGAAGACGGAGGGATCCAGGAAGTCGTCGTCGATGCGGCGGTAGATCACGTCTACCGGAATGAGGCACGCAGTGGTGCGCATGTATACCTTCAGATCGCGCACCACGAGGTCGCGCCCCTCTACGATGGGGATGCCCATTTGTCGGGCCAGGAAGGCGTGCTCGAAGTAGGCGCTGTTGTACACTCCGGGGGTCAGCAGCACCACATTCGGCTGGTCGCCGCCCAGTTTGTCTGGAGCCACGAAGTTCAGCACCTTGCGCAGGTCAGCCGCGTAGTTGTCCACGCCCCGCACACCGGCGGATTGGAAGAGATTTGGGAACGCCCGCTTTAGCGCGGCGCGGTTCTCCAGCATGTAGGAGGCGCCGGAGGGGCAGCGGAGGTTGTCCTCCAGCACGAGGTACTGGCCGTCGCGTCCGCGGATCAGGTCCGTGCCGCAGATGTGCACGTAGATGTCCTTGGCCACATTGCAGTTCATGAACTCCCGGCGGAAGTGCTTGGCCCCCAGGATGTAGTGCGGCGGGATCACCCGGTCCTTCAGGATCTTCTGCTCATGGTAGATGTCGTGCAGGAACATGTTCAGCGCCTGAATGCGCTGAATCAGTCCGCGCTCCACCACTTCCCACTCTGCTGCCGGGATCACGCGCGGCATCATGTCGAAGGGGAAAATGCGCTCCGTCCCCTGGTTGTCATTGTACACCGTGAAGGTCACCCCTCCTCGCATGAAGGACAGATCCACCGCTGCCTGGCGTCGGTAGTAGTCCGTCGGCTCCAGCCGCTGCATGCGGTCGAGCACTTTGCTGTAGTGAGGCCGCACAGAGGCGTCCTCAGCGAACATTTCATCAAAGAAATTTTCCTTTTCGTAGCTGTCGAGCAGCATAGGGGTGAGTGGGGTGCGGGTTAAATGTATCCAGCGGAAAGCAAAAACGGGGCCAAGTCGAGATTGGGATGCGGCTTTGCAGAGTCTGACACTGCTTTTAAATCGTTGGCCCACTGTGACTTTGGCGTACGGCTTTTCAGAACGAAAGCCCTCAGTGTGAAGTTGCGGCGTTTTCTTTTGATGGAACTGCTGCTTCGTCTCAGTTCGCCTCCTCGGCCGACGGAATCGTTACACCAGCACGTCAGTGGGCGGTGCGTCAGTGCGTCAGAGGGCAGAGGTGACACAGGCGTCCTCGCCTGTGCGTACCCCCGGCTTCCAGCCGGCAGGTTCAGTTCTCCCAGCACTCCCAACCCCAGGCACTCCCGCTCCCGTATCAAGGATCTTGAATCCAGCATCAAGTATCCAGCCTCCGCTATCCCCCCCGACTCCCGCCCCAGAAAAACTGACGCACTGACGCACTGCCCACTGACGCACTCCTGGCACTTTTCACTTTCCACAACCGTACTTCCAATACCTACTCCTCTCCCGCACTACATCCCCAAACAAGAATGCACCTCCCCCACGGCAACCACCTCGGCTACTGCACGAACATTCACCGCGGCGAATCCTGGGCCCAGACCTGGAAGACACTGGAAGACTACACGCTGAAAGTCCGCGATCGTGTCGCCCCGGGGCAGCCTTATGGCATCGGCCTTCGCCTGGGGGATCAGGCCTCGCG
>JBGGMQ010001118.1:0-2651 GCA_041287975.1 Verrucomicrobium sp.
CAGGATCGTGCTTTTCCGTAGTGGCGGACGCCTTCGGCGGTGCCGTATCGGAGCCTCTTGTAGGCGGTTTCGGCGTGGACGTGGCGGATGGGGTGGTGGCGGGCGTGGGCGGTGTTGGAGTGGGAGTCGCAGACTTGCCCGTCCCAAGGCGGATCACGCCTTTGAACTCCTGTGCCGTGAGCGCCCCATCCTTGTCGACATCAAGCTTGCCGAACACCTGACCCGCATCAGAGCCACTCAATGATCTCGATCGCTGCATGAATCTCTCGAACTCCTGCCGGTCGAGCTTTTCATCCTGGTTGGCGTCCAGTCGTGTGAAGGCTTCGTCCAGAGAAGGGCGAGATGCTGGTGTCTGCGATGGAGGGGCCTCGGCGGCAGGGGCGGAAGCCGTTGCGAGTCCTGCGAGGAAGACGAGGAGTGAATGCATGCGCCCATCTTGCCATCTCGAAGATGAGCGGAAGATGAGCGTAGAAAATTATTTCTGGTGGTGCAGTGACATCTGGAGGATGCCGCCTGTCTCCAGCTCTGCGGTAAGGGCGAAACCCAGAGCAAGGGCGCAACTGCTGGCGATGGCCAGCCCAAGGCCGGTGTGATCCGCATCACTACGAGTCGCGTCCTTTCGCCAGAGGCGGTCAAAGAGATGGGGTATGTCCGTGGAAGTCAGGTCGGGAGCGAGATTGCCGATACGCAGGAAAGATTCACCGCTTGTTGCTGATAAGATGATCTCGCTACCCAGCGGCGCATACTCCGTAGCATTGGAGATAAGATTGGTCACAATGATGCGCAGCAGCCGCGGATCGGTTTCCAACGTGGGCGAGGCGTCTAGATGTGTATCAAATGTTAGGCCGCGTCTTCCCGCGCGGTCCGCGTAAAGTGTAAGACACTCCTCAATGAGTGGGCGGAGCGCCACGGTCTCGCGAGTAACCTCGGCCGAAGCAGTTTCGAGCCGGGCAAGAAGCAGAAGGCTGTCCACGGTTTGTTGCAGTCGCGCTGCGGCCTGTGCGATGTCACGAAAATCGTCGGGTGAGGATTGGTCCGGCCATTTTGCCGCGACTTCGCTGGTGGATCGAATGGCGGCGAGTGGAGTGCGGAGTTCATGCGCCAGGTGGCCATTAAATCGACGCTCCCGCTCGAAGCCCTGTTCCAAGCGCGCCATGAGATCATTCAAGCGCGAGACAATGGGTGCGATCTCCACGGGAATGGCTTCAGTGGCGAACCGCTCATGAAGTGAACCAGTGCCCATGGTGGAGGCCTGCTCGCCGACGCGCGCCAGCGGCCGCAGAGCAAAGCGAAGTGCCAGCACCAACAGAAGGCACAGCACCGCGCAACAGCCAACACCTCCGATCAAGAGGTCGGTGAGGAGCCGGGACAAGCGCGCCTCTCCTTCGCTCCGGCTGATCGCGACAGCAAAGTCCAGCGGCAAAGTCCTGCCACTTTCGGGAAAGCGCATGGCGCTGATCCGTACCCGCTCCCCACTCGGCAGCATGCCGTCATAGCGCACGGCATCGCGCGTCAAAGCCGGTGGGCGCGGGAGGTCCATGCTGCTGAGGTTTGGAGACCGGCGATCCACCACACCGGTGTGGGTCCATGATTGAAAGTACTGGCCGGGAGACTGGAACTCCTCTTTCGAGAGAAAAGCTCTCAGAGCCGGTGCCCGTGGGCCGGTGGTTCCGGATGTTACCTGGTTGCGCAGTGCCAGACGTGCCGCCCCCACCAACCTCCCAAGCCGTGCATCAAGATCTGCGTCAATGGCCTCCTTCGCCGCAAGATAGACAGCCAGACTTGCTACGGCGCACACCACGACAAATCCTGGTAGCAGCCATCTGAGAAGCTGAGCGCGAATGCTCCTCATGGGGAGTCCTGGATGATGTAACCCAAGCCTCGTCGTGTGTGGATGACCGGTGCGCTGTCTTCGTGGAGACTGATGGCACGGCGGAGTGCACACACTGCAGTGTCCACAACATTGCTCATGGGGGAGACTTGTTCGTCGTAAATGTGTTCCTCGATCTCGGTGCGGGAGACCACGTGACCTTTGCGCAGGAGGAGATATTCCAGCAAAGCGTAAAGCTGTGGCGTGAGATTCAGTTCACGATCGCCTCGCCGAGCTGTCTTCGTGGCGCGGTTGAGTTCCAGATCTCCGGCAGACAGGAGCGGTGATCGCTTCGAGTACTTTCTTCGTCCCAACACCTCGACGCGAGCCAGAAGCTCCTCAATCGCGAAGGATTTCGTCAGATAGTCGTCTGCACCGAGCTTCAGGCCTGCAACCCGGTCTTCAATCGCATCCTTTGCCGTGAGGAACAGTACCGGGGTCTCATTGCCAGCCGCTCGAAGCCGCCGCAGAATCTCGCGTCCATCCATGCCTGGCAGCATGATATCGAGAATGATCACATCATAGTCGTGATCCTGAGCCATCTGCCAGCCTTCCATGCCATCTCCGGTGGAGTCCACGGCAAACCCTGATGCCTTGAGCGCCCTCGACACAGGTTTACGGATGGGAGCAGAATCTTCAACGAACAAGACGCGCATTGGGGGGGAAACGTGATCGGAGAATCTTCCACACTCAACATGAGGAGAAGATGAGCTGGAAAACATTTTTAGCATGCCACGGCTGGTCTCACAACCAGCGTCAAGGGGAGCCCTGTGCTGGATTC
>JBGGMQ010001119.1:0-3950 GCA_041287975.1 Verrucomicrobium sp.
TGGCATCAGCCAGAGCAACGTCGACAGGGTCGCCTTGCACCACTTGCTGCGAGCCCCCCGACAAGCGGTCGATGACCTGCGGCACTCTGCTTTCAGCAAGCCCCAGTAAGCCTTGCAGCCCTACACACGAACACGACAGCCCGCAGGCTGCCCCAATCAGGATCATCGTCATGATGCGTTTCATTGGTCGCGAGCGACTGTCAAAAGACCGCACCGAAAGCCGATCGAATCGCAGCAGAACGCCCCGCATCGCCCGCCCCTTCCCAAATCCCGAAGGCACCAAATTTGCCGACACCGTTCCCGAAACCGCCCGCAAAAATAAACATGGCACCCGCCAGTTCAGCGGCCCCCATGTCCGTCACAGTCGGCTCCCCGCCGTTGATCCGCATGCTGGAGGCGGCCCCATTCCATATGCCTTCCACGATCAACACTTCCTCCGTCGGAGGCGCATCCCCATACGCAAATCCCGGAAGCTGCAATAACATTCCCGAATCGATAGTAATCGCGATGTTCCCCGCATCATCCCCGAAGGGAGAACCTGTAGCCGGCGTCGAAAACTCACACACACAGTAGATCGCAAACGTGCCGGAGAGCGTCTCCGCACGCCGAAGATAGTCATCCACACCGATCGCGCCAGCGCTGGCCCCATAGCCAGCCACCAAGGCCACCCGGGTGGAGCCGGGGGTAATCACCCTTGGCGTACCCGCGTAACTCGCAGTCGCGTAGTGCCTGCCATTCCCCGTCTGATCATACCCAGTCGTCACACCCACATTGCTCGCGCCTGGATAGCGGGCCAAAATGTCAGCCGTCGGCACAGAGAGGTCTACGCTAAGGATGTCCACCAGAAAGTCTTGCGGATCATCACCGGTCGTCTGACTCATCCGCATCACCGGCGATCCCGCATAGGACGACAGCAGCAGGTGATTCGGGCAGATCAAGGTATGCGCCGGTGCGACGCTGTCGAATGGCGCAGCCCCCTCCAGCGCACTGGCGAAGGCGTAGGGATTGAGAAGGCGTGGCATGGGCGGATACTCGCCGAACCCGACGAGGAGAGGATTCACAGGGGCGCAGTCGGAGCGGGTTGCCAGCCAGAGTCCAGGTCCACATCATCGCCAGCCTCTACAGCCTCGATGATGGCCGTCAGACGGGCGTCATTGCCACGGAGGGCAGACGCTGCCTCAACGATGCGCGTACGCACAGCTTCCTCCGGCACCGTCAGCGTCTGATTGGCCAGCCGCTTGAAGAGGATGCCTTGCCCGATGACCGAGAGTTTCAGGAGTTCACTAGTGGCAATGTGTTCCTGGTTCTTGGCGGACTCCACATTCTTTGCAGCGTTCTTAATGTCGTTCGATGAACGACGCGTGGTGACATAGGTCATGTGAAACACCAGCAAGCTTTCCACTTCCTCCACAGCCTCAGCCGTCGAGACAATCCAGACGCGAGGATCTTCATCAGGGCGGACATCGCGCCACATTTCCAGATACCGCAGATCAGGGTCGAGGCCAGCGATAGCCCCCCCATCCTCGGCCGTCGGGTACTGCGCCCCGCGCTTGATGATCTCCTGCGTCGAGACCCTCTGCAGAACGTACTGCTTGCGACCATTCACAAATGTTAAGACTGGCATACTTGTATTGTTGTTTTGGTTTAACCCCTAACTCCTATGATCGTCACCACCAGGCCCTTGCCTGGGTTCGAGACTCCTACTTGATCGATGTCGAAGGTGATCTCGGCATCATCGGCCAAGGCAGCATCGGAAATTACAGGCGCGGTCGCCGCCGTCGTGGATGTCTTCTCCCCGTCGTCAACGCTGATCTTGGTCGAGAGGATCGAAACGCCCCCTTCGTTGATGTCCACCACCAGCGTCGATCCCCCAGGGGCTTCGATCACGCTCGCTCGCACCTCAGTCACCGTCATGGCGAAAGGCATCCGCAGGTAACCCTTGGCCGTCCCCGTGATCAGGTCCGTCGTCAGGTCAGAGCACGCCACCTGCAGCTCGCAAGCCACCGCAGGCATCACGCGCCCGGCCCGCAGCCGCCACACCTTTTCATTGCTTCCGCCAGCGTAGTCATCAGGGCGGATAACCTCCGGCGCGGCCTCAGCCGTTGTCGCGGCCACCATCTCATACATCCGCAGCACAGGCACCGATGGCGCATCGTCGACCAGGGCCACCAGCTTCCCCGCCGTCAAGGCCAAGGACGCAAGGCCATCGAGCTTCGAGCTTCCGCCACCCGTCAGTCCCGTGACATCCTTCAGATACTCGATCACCCGGTCCTTTGTCAGGTAGTTCGGCGCGAGATTCGGATTCGATGGGTCAGCCTCATCATCCCGGTAGACGTTGTTTCGCAGTACCAGCTTGATCGGGTTGATGCTCCGTTTCCAGTCATCGGTCGGCGAGATCCGATAGCAGACCTCCAGCATCAGGTCGACCGCAGGCTTGTCGTTGGACGGGTCTCCATCCACGAAGAATGCCGTATCCAGCGCGTCCGTGATCCAGTCGATCACCCCTTCGTAGTAGTTAGCGGTCGGACTGTAGGTGAACACATCACACAGCGCCGCCAGCGGTCCGTCATACTTCCCCGGCACCTTCACCGCCACCAGCAGCTCGATGTCAGGCACCTCACTCTGCTGGTTGCCCGCCACGACCGCGATCACCACAGACTCCTCACGGCCTCGCTTGCTCTCCACCGTGGTCATCGGTGCCAGGCTCCCCACTTGTCTGAGGGCCAGATTCCGGTCAATATCCAAGGTGAGCAGCATTGACCGCGCCCACGTGTCAAACTCCCCGCCTACCCACCAGTGTACGGAATGATCACCTTGAAATTCGACAGGAACACCAGCTGCCCGTTGTCGCCTGGGTCCAGCGTCTGCTCTTCCGAATCGCCATCCCCCGGGCTCAGCACGATCTCCTGCTCTTCCCGGCTCACTTCCTCCACACCCTCCGTCGTCACTTTGTCGTAGGTCACCTTGATCGGCACAGGGTATCCCCGGCGGCGGAATCTGTACTTCGCCTGCTGGTACAGCGCCTTGGTCCCCTCCTCGAACCCACTCTCTGGTCCGCCCTTTTGCGCCAGCACTCCCGGTGCCTGCAGCGTCTCCACCCGCAGTCGGTACCAGTCGTCGTGGTTTCCCCAGTCCTCAGCACCTTCACCCGGCGGCTCCTCCTCGGCCGCCGTGTTGCGCGTCAGACTGGTCTCCAGATCCCCTCCACTGGCCGCGGCCGCATTCGCCTCAGCCCGCGCCGTCAGATCCCCCACAGACACGGTGGTGCCACCCATCTCATACGTCCCATCCCCACTGCCACCAGACTCCTCCACAATGTCCGCCGCATCGCACACATATTCCGTCAGATCCCCAGGATCCACGTCCTTGATCAGAGGCGGCACGTGTGAGCGCGTCCACAGCTCAGGCTCCTCCGGCGTCCCGTCATTCCGGATCAGCTTCTCGTACAGCTCCGGCGCCGTCTCCTCCTCATCCCCCTCCTCGGTTCGAGGGTATTCACCACACGCTACCGCCCCACCAGACTGGAGACTCCAGACCACGCTCACATTCACCCACTGACAGCAGTCACACATAAGCTAGGAGGATGGTGCCACACCCATGTTTGCGGTTCCCGTGTTGGTCCCATCGTCACACCAGTGCACCGCGATCGAGCTGGGCGGCCGGCGCTGAAACGTCTGCGTCCCCCCAACGAAGGTCGCTATCGGTATTGGCCAGGAGCCCCCCGTCGGATCAGGCACACTTCCGCTCACTTCGATCGTCACGGTACCCATCACGGTCGCATAGACATAGCCATCACTGACTGAGACCGTCCCATTCACCAGGATGTACACCTCTTCCGTGCCGGCTCCACTGAGGCTCAGCAGAGGCGGGGGGTTGTTGTTTACAGGTACCCCGCCGATCGTCGGGAATACCGTCCCGCCACCCCCCGTCACCGTGCCGGCAGTCACGGT
>JBGGMQ010001120.1:0-4477 GCA_041287975.1 Verrucomicrobium sp.
ATGATCCACATCCTCGGGATGCTCCACCTGCTCTGGCGCCATGTAGGCCATGGTGCCCAATTGCATGCCACTCTGGGTCAGAAAGGTCGCGGCGGGCGAGGCGTCGCCTGGATGCACAAACTTGGCGAGGCCGAAGTCGGCAATCTTGATGCCTCCGCTGGAGTCCAGCAGAATGTTCTCCGGCTTCAGATCACGGTGCAGCACTCCCCGCTCATGGGCATAGTGCAGGGCATCACAGAGCTTGGGGATGATGAGCAGTGCCTCCTGCGCCGTGAGCCCGCCCTGCTTCATCGCCTGCCTGAGGTTCACACCGTCAACATACTCCATGAGCAGGTAGGCAAACTTCGTCGCATCCGGGACTGCAGCCGATTCGCCGAAGTCATAGAGCTGCACGATGTGCGGATGATTCAGCCGCGCCAGTGCCCTCGCCTCCCGGTGAAAACGTTCCACCCAGGCGGGGTCCCCCGCCAGCTCTGGCGGCAGCACTTTGAGCGCCGCCAGCCGGTCCATCTGAATCTGACGCACCTTGTACACCCGCCCCATGCCGCCCGCGCCCAGCGGCTCCAGGATTTCCAGCAGAGGAAACGCCTTGGCCAGCAGTTCGGGTTGCGGGGCAGGCATGGCATGTGCGGGCACAGGCTCCGTCTCCATCACTCCCGCCAGCAGGCATGCCGGACAGAGACCTCCCGGAGCATCAGCAGTGACGACATTACCGCAGCGGGGACAGATGGGAGAGGGCTCGGAATTCATGGCTCTACCCAGTACTGAGGGATTGAGAAGGAAACGTTACATCACGGGATGTTTTTTTCTCCGCTGCATCATGATGGCCCCCAGCCCCACCATCAAAAGCGCGGCAAACTGGTAGCCACTCAGGCCGAAGACCAGCTTGGGAGTGTCACGCATCCACTCATGCACAAAACGAAAGCCCCCGTAGCAAACGAGGTAGAGAAAGAACAACCGCCCCTGCCAGGCCGGACGCTGCCTGAGCCCAAGCAGCACCGCAAACATGCCCATCTGGAAGATCAGCTCGATCAACGCCGAGGGCCAGCGCGCCACACCGACGGCATCACGCACCGCGAGCAGGCGGTTGTTCGTGGGCAGGCCAAGGCAACAGCCCTGCATGACGCAGCCCACGCGACCCAGGGCAATGCCCAGTGGCGCGATCAAGGCAAAGGCATCACCCGTGGACTTCTTGTACCCGATCAAGCTCTTGAGGATCTCCACTCCAGCATAGCCCCCCAGCAGCCCGCCCAGCACCGTCTTGCCCGTGGCGAGACGGAACCAGCGGTCTGGCATCTGCCAGTCCTGCCAGCCCTCGGCCAGGAGATAGAGCACCTTGGCCCCGAGAAACGCTCCCCCAAGTGCACCCACATACACCGGCAGCATCGCTGGATTCTTCCTGGAGCGAATCCACCAGTAGCACGCGCTTAGCAGGATGCCACCCAGCAGGGTCCAGCGATAGGGGCCGGAGGCGGTGAGGGTGTTTGACCAATGCACGGAGCAAATTATGAATGATGAATTGGGAATTCTGAATGGTAGTTTCCGTGAAACGCAGCAAAGTTAAGGGGCCGGGCGGGTGTCGGAGAAGCCGGAGTAGTAGCGGCAGAAGGAGTCGAGCTTGCCGTCGGGGCGGATGACATGGGTGCAGCAGCGGTCGATGCGGTCCTCGTCCCAGGTCCAGGCGTCCATGAAGGGCTTCACCATGATGCGGAATGCCATGCTGCGGGTGCGCTCCATGAGCTTGAGCAACTCCCCCAGCTCAGTGTTCTCACACCCGCATTTGGCGAGGTCTTCCAGGGTGTAGTGGATCTTGTCCTGGAGGAAGCCTTGCAGCTTGGTAAAGTCCAGAAACTGACTCACGGGCCACACATTGTCCCCCTGGCGTATGAGGTAGCCGATGGTGGCGCAGTTGGGGTCGCCACACGGCAGCGGTGTGAAGTCCTCGAACTTCAACTTCCCCTCGGCCTGGGCAACGACATTCAGCAGCACGTCTGCCGTGTTGAGCCGGTCGTTCTTGAACCGCACCTCTTTGCGAAAGGGGTTGGCGGCAGCCGCAGCGAGCGCCCCGGTCTTGCCGCGACCACTGTCGAACACCGGCTGAAAAGTGATCCCATGCACCCCCTGCTGGCTGAGGCCAAAACTCACGGCTTCCCACAGGTGCGGCAGATTCTCCGGAGTCACCGTCATGGCCAGCGTGACGGGAAGATCGGCGGCGGCGCAGTTCGCCAGCGCACTTTCCCTGAGGGTCCGAAGATCCGCACCCCGCAGACCTTTTTGACCCGCGGCCTGCACCCCGTCAAACTGCAGGTACAACTGCACCCCGGTGCCTTGAAAAGCGTCGTTCAACTGCCGGGCAAACTCCGGCTCTTTCGCGAGCCGCACCCCATTCGTGTTGATGAGGACGAAGTCGATCTTCGGGTGCGCCTTGAGCCAGCGGCAGAGTTCGAACAATTGTGGATGCAGCGTGGGTTCTCCGCCGCTGAGTTGCAGGATCTCGATGTTTCCTTTGCGGTCGATCACTCCCTGGACCCGCGCTTGAATCTCCTCCAGCGGCACCGCATCCACCTTCGATCCGGTGCCGATGGGCGAGTCCGCGTAGCAGGTGGGGCAGGCCAGGTTGCAGGAGTTAACGATCTCAATCAACGCCAGGCACGTGGAGAGCACCTCAAAGGTCTCATCCTTCCGGCCGCCGGCATTCCTGCCCAGCGTCCCGGCGGCCGAGCCCTCTGCCGAGCAGCAGGCACCGCCTGTGCAACAGGAGCGGTTTTCGTCGTTCCCCTTGGCCAGCCAGTAGAAGCGCTCGTCACTGGCGAGACACGCGCTGAATTCACCATGCAGCGCACAGGTGCGCTCCAGGTACACCGCACCTGCTCTTCGCACCACCACGGCGGGACATTTCACCCCACACACCGGGCACCGCGACGTCGTTTCCTTGAGCACGGTGGCACCGGAGATGTTTCTGGAGGACATGGGAAAAGGAGGATTCCGCCGACCGCACTGCCTCTAGGCACTCATGAAGGCCACACAGGCCACAAAGAAGACCGCCGAGCCGATGGCCAGACTCGCGATCGTGAATACGACGCTAAAGCCAACAACGGCTCCCGCCCCCTGCCCTCTCCCACGGGCAAGTCCCAGGGAAAGCCAGACAGAGGCAGCGATTTGAAAAAGGACCGCCACGCTGAGATAGACGGCAACGAAGGTCCCATCATCGACGATTTTCGCGAAGCACCACGGGATGGCAGGCAGGATCACCGAAACCAGCACCCAAACGAGCCAGCGCGGGCGCATAAACCCAGGTGGTCCGCCAAGCGCTGGCGGCAGAGGAGGAGGAATGCTGTCACTCATGACCCCAGCACCTCCCGGGCGATGGTGTTCCACTCGGCATCGATCTCCGCGGGTCGCCTCGTCGGCTTCCGAGCTTTGGCGAACCAATAGCCCGCGTTGCCGATGTCCCCCTCGATGAGGTGCAGCAGCGCATGGATCCACGAACCCATGGGGGTGTGGATGTCCTGGGCGATGTCGTGAGCCTCGTGCCAGTTCCCCTTCTTCGTGTGCCAGAGGGCTTTGGCCTCCTCAGAAAGATCGTCCGCAGGCACGGTATCGACTTTGGCTGAGGCGGCTAGTTCTTGGGCAGTCATGCGGCCAAATTACCTCGTCCAGCAAAAATCTGCGAGCGCCTTTCCAGCACCAGATGCAAAAAGGGAGAAGGCCTTGCGACCTTCTCCCCAAAATGGAACATGAAACCGAATCTAGCCCATCAATCTTCTGGCATCGGACGGCCCTTGGTTTCCGGCAAGAAAATCAATGCAATAATCCCCAACAGGAAAACTCCACTGACGTACGCGCATGCGTTGCGGAAAGCTTCCAGTTTGGCCTCGCCAGTAGTGGCACCATGAGCAAGCAGTGCAGTCAGGCTGCCCTGGACCAAAGGACCAGAAGCTGCGATGAATCGTCCGACATTATAGCAAAAGCTAGTACCAGTGCTCCGCAGTCGGGTTGGGAACAGCTCAGGCAGATAGATGGCAAACCCCGCGAAGAGTGCCAATTGGCAGAATCCCATAAGGGGGATCAACGTAAAGATGTGCCACGGCTCGCTTAGGAATTTGAACACAGCTACAGTTGAAAGAAATGCTGCGATGTAAGCCGCTACGAAGACAGGCTTTCTGCCAAAGTTGTGCGCAGCTTTCGTAAATGCCATCATCCCCAAGAATGCGCCGATGTTTTGCATGATCATAGTGATCCCGACCCACATAAGTCGCTTTCCTTGGATCTGATCGGTCGGCACATTCTCGGCTTTTAGCGCCTTTCCGATCACGTCGCCCACCAATTCAGGGCTGAAGAAGCCGACGCCCCAAAGCCCGACTACACCAGAGACGCAAAGGGCCATACCGAGCAAAGCGGGTTTACGCCATTTGGCTTCACCAAAAAGCGATGAATATGACCCGAATTTGACCCCTGCGACCCGGCCCGCCTCACG